>CALBLD010000133.1 GCA_937895775.1 uncultured Clostridia bacterium | reverse complement strand
ATTTATCGAAACCTGCATGGTCAAAAAATTCGAAAACAGCGTCGGACTTATTGACCGTGCGGCAGACAGGCTCTTCACTCTTCTGTCAGACGAACTTGCGGGATACAACAAGGTCAACGGGTATTCGCGGCGTTCCCGCTTTGATGAGCTGAGATCGGAAATATACCGCACACCTGCCGGATTCAACACCGAAAAAATGGCAAAATTCATGAACATGAGCAGATCGGAATTTTCGGTAAAATACCGTGAGATATTCGGCAGGACGCCGAGTCGCGATCTTTCGGATGCCGCAATGCTTTATGCCAACAAACTGCTGGAATCGGACAACGGCATTGACTGCTGCAATATAGCAGACATCGCGTTCATGTGCGGCTTTACAAGTCCCGATTATTTCATCAGGGCATACAAAAAATACTACGGCACCACTCCGGGTTCATACAGAAAATTATGTCGGAACCGTCGGCTCGCCGACAATATGAATGACGACGACTGAAACACCTATACCGCTCACAAAGAAACAACCTCCCGTGAAACCGATCACGGGAGGTTTCGTTATATGGTTTTATTCTGCCTTTTCAGCAATATCACATTGAACGAATGTTTTTCTATCACAGACCTCAGAATACTCTCGTCAAGTGTTGAACCGGCAGGTCTGTCTTTCCCCCTGACGGCGTCGGTAATCTGCTCGCTGTTGACCGCCTTTATATCGTCGCCGCCGACCGCAATATGTCTTTCAACCGCATAATTTTCAAACTGTCTCAGATCGCTCTCCAGTATACAATCCTCTTCGAGGTCACGGTTCATTATGAATACGGCAAGCCTGCCGTTATCGTCATCGAAGATCACGGACGAAAAAATATAAGGGACATCCGAATAATGCTTTGAATCATATTTTTCACATTCGACACATGACTGCAGAGCAGTTCCCTTTCCGTACCTGCTGCAATACATAAACGGGTAAAAGATCGTTTGCCTCCATGCGCCCTTGTCCGATGTCATTATCGGTGCGATAACATTCACGAGCTGTGCGAGGCAGGATATTTTTACGCGGTCGGCATGATTGAACATTGTCATAAACAGACTGCCGACGAGAAGGGCATCTTCAAGATTATAAACGTCCTCTATCTGATGCGGTGCTTTTGTCCAGCGCACATCCGCGGGCAGTTTACCGTGAGGACGGTATACCGCATTCCACTCATCGATTGAAAGATTTATACGCTTCTTTGTTTTATTTACCGCCGACGCATAGTCACAGCACGCAATAACCGATTTTATCTGTTCTTCGAAGGCAAGCGCATGAGCAAGATAGTCGGAGGTATCCTCCGGTGTTCTGTTGCGATTATCAAAATAGGCGTGCATTGAAACGTAATCTATATATTTCATGCAGCGCATTGCCACGGTCGCATCCCACTTGCCGAATGTTGCCATCCCACTGCCGGCACTGCCGCAGGCAACAAGCTCGATCTCCGGATCAATATCCTTCATTACCTTTGCCGTCTGCGCGGCAAGAGAGGCATAATCGTCGGCATCGCGGTGACCTATCTGCCATGGTCCGTCCATCTCATTGCCGAGACACCACAGCTTTATATTATGCGGTCGGGCAAAGCCGTGCTTTATGCGGAGATCCGAATAATATGTGCCTCCCGGGAAATTGCAGTATTCAAGAAGATTTTTGGCAGCATCCACTCCGCGCGTTCCGAGATTTACCGCCATCATCGGAATTATTCCGTTCTTTACTGACCACTCTGCAAATTCATTTGTTCCGAAACTGTTATCTTCAAGATTCTGCCATGCCGCCTCAAGACGAACCGGTCGCTTTTCGCGCGGTCCGACACCATCCTCCCAGTTATATGCGGAAACGAAGTTGCCGCCGGGATATCTCACCGTACTTACCCCCATCTCCCTTATGAGCGCGGATGTATCGGTTCGGATGCCGTTTTCGTCGGCAAAATCACTTTCGGGCTGATATATTCCTTCATATACCGCCCTCCCCATATGCTCAAGAAAGGAGCCGAACAATCTGTTATCGACCTTCCCTATCTCAAAATATCTGTCGGTCCTCATTACTGCCCTTTTCATTTTCATACTCTCCTCTGTACTTTTTACGGTTTTCCGTGAAGCCGGAAAGCCGCAGAAACATTCTATCACAAAAAAAGAAAAGCATGATATGACTTTTGTTTTAAAAAACCGACTTTTTGTCTGCAATTTTTTACGGCATATATTTTACAAAAATGCTGATTCAGCGGCGACACGGAATAAAAACAAATCAGATACCATGCAAAAAATCAACTTACAAAAGTACATTTGTTGATATTGCAAAACTTTTTGCAACTTACAGTTGAGATACCAAATAGAGGTTGCACCTTGAAAATACAGCCTGTTTATGATATAATGTAAGCGTAATTTTTCAGAAAGAGTGCTTTTGCCTGATTGGAAATATCTTATTCGGAATTTGCGAAAATGTTTTTTGTCAATTCATGCATCCGAACCGAGACTTTAATCAGAGAAAGCAACAAATACAGCTTATGAAATACACAACAAGGAAAATTTATATCCCCGCAGGCGAAAGGAAATTGAAGCTTCTGATTCTTTCCCCGAGAAACCGACGCACAGACCGAACTGGACTTCTCTGGATACACGGCGGCGGATATGTTACAGGCATGGCAGGTATGGTACACATGTCGCGTGCCGGAAACATTGCGCGGAAATACGGCGCGGTCGTAATCTCGCCCGCCTACCGCCTTGCCGGAAAATTCCCATACCCCGCCGCGCTCGAAGATTGCCATATTGCACTTGTGTATCTGAAGGAACATGCCGGAGAACTCGGTATTCGTCCGGATCAGATTATGGTCGGCGGAGAGAGTGCGGGCGGAGGGGTTGCGGCGGCACTGTGCATGTATGAAAAAGATACGGGCGGAGTAAATATCGCTTTTCAGATGCCGCTTTACCCTATGATCGACTGCGAAGACACAGAAACGTCAAAGAACAACCGCTCCCCCGTCTGGAACACAAGACGCAATCACTACGGCTGGAGAAAATATCTTGCCGGTCTCTCCGGCGAGGTTCCGTGCTATGCTTCTGCGGCAAGGCGGAAAGACTACTCCGGACTGCCGCCGGCATATACATTTGTATCAACTGCCGAGCCGTTCTATTCGGAAACTGTGAAATATATTGAAAATCTTAAAAATGCAGGTGTTCCGGCAGATATCGATATATATCCCGGACTTTATCACGCTTTCGATATGCTCACTCCGTTCCGCCGCGCAAGCAAAATCGCCGGAGCAAAGTTTGATGAGCAATTTCTTTACGCACAAAAGCATTACTTTGCGGAGCAAAAGGTTGAAAAACGAAGTATCAAGCCCACCGCAAGGGTTTTATGAAAAATACAAAGATAAAGGGCTGACTGTCACGGTTCAGCCCTTAAAATTTGCAGTCGCAGTAGGCAAAGAAAAACAGTCAAAACAACTGCCGGTTGTATATTGCACCGAAAAATAAACATTGCGGTTCTTGATGCCAATGGTGAGACATGGTATAATGTAACCAAGATAAGCGCTTATCAATCTGAATAAAGGTGGAACACAATATGCAAATAAATTTGAAAGACAAACTGCGTTCATTGCGCCTGCAGAAAAATATCACGCAAGAAGCACTTGCCAATCATCTCGGCATTACACCGCAATCGGTCGGAAAATGGGAGCGCGGCGAAGGCTTTCCCGACATTACACTCTTGCCGCGCATTGCATTTTATTTTGATATAACGGTGGATGAGCTTTTGTGCGTGGATCAGGTAAGAGTGGAAAAAGCAATTGCTGAATATGAACGGCAAGCCGCCATTTATCAAAAAAACGGTGAGAACGAAAAGAACCTTGAATTATGGGAACAGGCGTATGCGGAATTTCCGAACGATTGCCGCGTGATCGAAGGATTGATGTTTGCTATAAACAGAGAGGCAATCTATCCGTGTCCAAAGGACAAGGCAGAACGTATTATTTCTCTCGGAGAGAAGCTTTTACAGAAAACCACGGACGCAAGGCAAAGAGAAAACGCACTTCAGTGCCTTTGTTACACTTATGATGGCATTGACAAGGAAAA
>CALBLD010000132.1 GCA_937895775.1 uncultured Clostridia bacterium | reverse complement strand
TTTTTCCGCTTTTGCGACTTTTTCACTGAGAAGTTTCTCCTCTTCTGCCTTTTTCTTCTCCCACTCGGCTTTTTCCTCCAGAACCTTTGCAAGATTCTTTTCGGCTTCAAGACGGGTCGCTTCAAGCTTTTCGATAACATTTTCGAATTTTTTGTTTGACGGATCGACAAGTATCTCGGCGCGTCTGATTATTTCGTCCGGCAGACCGATTTTCGAAGAAATTGCAAATGCATTCGATTTTCCGGGTGTGCCTATAATCAGCCTGTATGTCGGAGCAAGTGTGTTTACGTCAAATTCACACGCCGCATTGCATACGCCGTCGGTCTCAAGAGCATATATCTTCATTTCGCTGTAATGCGTGGTTATGGCTGTAAATGCTCCGGTTTGCCGTATCTTTTCGGTGATGGCAACGGCAAGTGCCGCGCCTTCCACAGGATCGGTGCCGGCACCAAGCTCGTCGATAAGAACCAGCGAATGGCTGTCGGCAGATGCAAGAATGTGAACTATGTTTGTCATGTGTGCCGAAAAAGTCGAAAGCGACTGTTCAATCGACTGCTCGTCGCCGATATCTGCAAGGATTTTGTCAAATATCCGCAGTTTCGAATCTTCTCCCGCAGGAATGTGAAGACCCGTCTGTGCCATAAGTGTGAAAAGACCGAGGGTTTTGAGCGAAACGGTTTTTCCGCCTGTATTGGGACCCGTGATTATAAGCGTGTCGAAATCCCTGCCGAGCATTATGTCAATCGGAACCGTTTTCTTGCCGGTTATGAGCGGGTGACGGGCGGCTTTTATGTCAATGACCCCGTCTTCGGATATGTCCGGCTCGTTGCCTTTCATGCGCCATGAAAGCTCGGCGCGGGCAAAGATGTATGCAAGTGTTGTGATATTGCGGTAATTGAGGTCTGTGCAGTGACCGAAGTCGGCAACTGCCGCTGACAGCGTGTAGAGAATCTTTTCGATCTCCTTTTTTTCCTCAATCTCAAGTCTGCGCAGCTCGTTGTTGGCTTCAACTACTGCAAGAGGTTCGATGAAAAGGGTGGCACCGGTTGCGGAGGTGTCATGGACAAGTCCTTTTATCTCCCCCTTATGCTCCGCTTTTACCGGTATGACATATCTGCCTTCACGTATCGTTACAAGGTTGTCCTGCAAATATTTTGTCGTGTTCTCGGCGGTTATATACCGCTGAAGGGTGTCTCTGATACGGTTGTTCGTGATCCTTATCGATCTTCTTATGTCCGAAAGCTTTGCCGATGCGTCGTCCGAGATCGAATCGGCGGATATAATGCAACGTCGGATCTCGCGTTCAAGCGCAGGATTTGCGACAAGCCTTGCAAAAATTTCTTCAAGCGAGCCGAGCTTTGCGTTTTTGATACCCGCGTAAGAGATCAGCGAGGAGGTAGACGATAAAAGCGAGGCGACGTCAAGAAGTTCGGCAGGGGAGAGCATTGCTCCTTTTTCAGCACGTTCAACAATGTCCGTTATGTCGGGTGCAGAGCCGAACGGCGGATTTCCGTTCTGTGCAAGCAGGAACTTGGCGTCGGTCGTTTCTGTAAGTGACTTTTTTATGTGAACCGGATCGGAATCGGGAGATGCGGAAAGCGCAAGCTCTTTGGCTCCTGCCGTGAGTGCACATTCGGCGAGCATTTCCCGTATTTTCCGGAAATCAAGTGTTATTATCGCTTTGTTGAATTCGGTCAATTTGATACTTCCTTTCGGTAGTCTGTTGTTCGATTCCTTTAAATGCAGATGCTTTTGTAAAATCCGAGAGTGTCAAAGCTCCGTTCAAGATGTTCTATAAGATATTTCTCACATATCGGCGACAGCTCGGATTCAAGCTCATTATCGGTCGGAAACGCAAATATACGCTTGTCGGGCGCAATGCAGATATAGCGCATCGTATCCAGAAGAATGCCGTCAAGAGCGGCAATGAGAGCACCCTCCGACGCGCCTTTTCCGCTTGTCTGACATTCGGTGCAGTATACCGTTCCGCCGTCGATGTCGAAAAAGTAACTGCCGTCTTTTTTGCCGCATCCGGCACAGCAGGAAAGGTCGGGAGTAAAGCCGAGCAGACAGGCAAGCCTGAGTTCGAATACCGCTTTTATAAGCGTCGCACTTTTCTTTTTTGTCGAAAGAAGGTACAGACAGTTCAGCACAAGACTGAGTATGTCGCTCTGATCCTCTCCCGTGATGGTCACCGTTGATGTGACGTCCATGATGTACTGGGCAAGCGAGAGGGAGACAAGATCCTCCCGCAGGGCATAGAAGTCCTCTATCAGAGAAGCTTCTTTGATGTAAAAGCGGTCGTTTTTTTCGCTGAGAACAAATTCGCAGAAGCAAAAAAGCTGTGACGTGTGAAGTCTGTGACTTTTTATGTTTCTTACGCCCTTTCCGCTGACCGATAATTTGCCTTCCTCCGGAGTCAGAAGAGTTATTATGCGATCGGATTCGCCGACGTCAATCACCTTTACGACAAGCCCTTTTGTAATTATATCTTTTCCCATATTGCGCCGATTTTAAAGATCTGCCGGACAGATCAGTCGTCCTTCTTCTTAAATCCGAGGTCGTTTATAAGAAAATCGCTTTCGCGCCAGTTTTCTTTTACCTTGACCCATACGTCAAGAAATACCTTCGTACCGAAAAATTTCTCCATGTCTTCTCTGGCATAGCTGCTTATTTTCTTGAGCATTTCACCGTTTTTGCCGATGATAATTCTCTTGTGAGATTCGCGTTCGCAGTATATCTCTGCACGGATGCGCAAAAGACTTCCTTCTTCTTTGAATTCCTCAATCGAAACCGCGGTTCCGTGAGGAATTTCGTTGTCGAGGAGCCTGAGAATTTTTTCCCTTATCATCTCGGAGGCAATTACTCTTTCGGGCTGATCGGTAAGCTCGTCCTCGTCAAATATCCATTCTCCTTCGTGCAGAAGCTTTTCCGCTTCGTCAAGCACGATCGATATTCCGTCTTCCTTTATCGCACTGATCGGTATGACGGATGCAAAATCGGCGAGCGATGCATATGCCGCTATGACTTGTCCGATGCGTTCCGGCTTTGACAGATCGGTTTTGTTCAGAACGAGTATTATCGGTAATGAGTCTTTTGTAAACCGCTGTATAAGCTTCTTTTCGACATCCCCGGGAAGATAATCGGTGTCCGCAACAAGAATTGCGGCATCAACATCGGCAAGTGCCGAACCTATCTGCCTGTTCATGTAGTCTCCGAGCTTTGTCATCGATTTGTGCATGCCCGGAGTGTCGATAAAGACAAACTGATTTTCGCCCTTTGTCAGTATACCGGTTATCCTTGTGCGCGTGGTCTGCGGCTTTCTTGAAGTTATCGCTATTTTTTCTCCGAGCATTGCGTTGAGCAGCGTCGATTTTCCGACATTCGGGCGTCCGACTATCGCTATAAAACCTGTTTTTTTCATATTAACAATCCTTTTTTATCTTGTGAGTTTCATTATCGTGAGTATTTTTTCCTGACGACCGAACATGTCGGCTTCATCTTCCGGGGAGGTTTCGTGGTCATAACCGAGCAGATGAAGCACCGAATGTACCGTAAGAAAGGCTATCTCGCGTTCAAACGAATGTTGATACTCCTTAGCCTGTTCGTCCGCACGTTCCGCCGAAATGACAATGTCGCCGAGAATACAGTATTCGCCGTCATCAAAATCATCGTCAAACATGGGAAAGGAAAGTACGTCCGTTGCCCTGTCGATTCCTCTCTGCTCGGAATTTATGCGGTGAATTTCTTCGTTGTCA
>CALBLD010000131.1 GCA_937895775.1 uncultured Clostridia bacterium | reverse complement strand
AAGCGTATACGGCATGAAGACATACGAACGTATCTGCGCTCCCCACTCTATGTTTGCTTTTATGCCCTTGATATCGTCGATCTTCTGCAGGTTCTGCTGAATTTTTATTTCCATAAGCTTGCTTCTCAGCATATGCATTGCTGTTTCTTTATTCTGCAACTGACTGCGCTCGGTCTGACATCCGACTACAATTCCGGTCGGTATATGCAGTATTCTGATCGCCGAATCGGTCTTGTTTATATGCTGACCGCCCGCACCGCTTGAACGGTGTGCGGTAACCTCGATATCCTCGGGCTTTATCTCGACAGACCCGTCATCCTCAAGCTCCGGCATTACTTCGACGGAGGCAAATGAGGTCTGTCGTCTGCCGGATGCATCAAACGGCGATACTCTTACCAGTCGGTGAACACCGTTTTCGCTCTTCAAAAAGCCGTATGCATTGGTTCCGTTGACGCTTATTGTCGCACTCTTGATTCCCGCTTCGTCGCCGTCAAGCCAATCCACAAGCTTGACATCGAAGCCATGGCTTTCGCCCCATCTTGTATAGAGACGATAAAGCATCATAGCCCAGTCCTGCGCCTCGGTTCCGCCGGCACCGGGATGGAATGTAAGAATCGCATTATTTGCGTCATACTCTCCGGTAAGCAGTGCGGAAAGTCTCATTGTTTCGGCGAGCGTTTCAAGTTCCGATTGCTCGGCGAGAACCTCGTCGGTAAACGATTCGTCATTTTCTTCTATTGCAAGCTCCGCAAGAGAAATTGCGTCTTCCAGCCTTGACTTAAGCGAGTTATAATCCTCGGTCTTCTTCTTGAGCTGTTTCAGCTCCTGCAATATTTTGCCCGACTTTGATGCGTCCGACCAAAAATTCGGCTCATAAGTGAGACGTTCCAGCTCCTCGATCTTTTTTTCTGCCGCCTCTATTTTCAGCGACTGATAAAGTTCCGCAACGTCGTCGCGCATTGATCTCAGTTTTATTTTTGCTTCTTCAAGTTGTATTATCATCAGTTATTACCTCATTTCAAATTTTTATTGACCGTCAATCTGTAACAATTGCTTTCCGCGGTCAGTAAAAATCCTCGCAGTCGCAGTCAAAAAATCCGAAGCAAAGGTCTGTGTCGAGTTTCAAAAGAAGCTCTTTAATTTTTTCCAAAACGGGCACTTCGGTAAAATAGTGACCCGCAAGAATAATGTTCATTTCCCCGGATCTGTCAAGAAGAGCGTTATATCCCATTTCCCCGGTCACATAGGTATCGGCACCCGCCGCCTTTGCCGCATCTGCATAATCCTTGCCTGCACCGCCGAGTACGGCGACCCTGTTGACCGCCAGTCCGGAGTCGGAAACGGTAATACTGCCCGCACCGAGCCTGTCCTTCACCGTCCTCGCAAATGTCGGCAGATCGGTCTTATCAACCGTTCCTATTCTGCCGATAGTATCGTCGGCGTTTCCGAACTTCCGCACATCACGCAGACCGAGTGCCGACGCAAGCGCATCGTTCACCCCGTTATCCGCCGCGTCAAGCCGTGTATGGAACGAGATTGCCGGCAAATCGTTTTTTATAAGTTTTATCAGCCTTTTGCCGACGCTATCGGTTACAGAGACGCGTCTGACCGGACTGAACACGAGCGGATGATGCGAAACAATCAGATCATATCTGTTTGCCACGGCATAATCGATCGACTTCTCGGTTATATCAAGCGTAAGCAGTATCCGACTTATACTTTTCTCCGTATCGGTAACGCACATCAATCCGTCATTATCCCAATCGCAACTCAAAGATGTCGGAAAGAGAGCATCCAGATATTTATATATTGCACTGAAATTTGTCATTGACCTTCTCTCCGCTCCTTTCCTGCTTTTCTCAGTCTGTCGATAAGCTCTTCAATTACGGCGGTCTCTCCGCCTGCGGTCTTAATACCGTTCATTTTTGTCTGAAGTCCCGACACTGCTTTATCCGTGAGCAGTTCCAGCCCGGGACTTTGATTTTTGATATTCAGCGGTCCGAGAATCAGTTCCGCCTCATCAAGCTCATACGGGCTTCCCATGAATGTCGCAACGATTATCTGATAGAGCTTATTTCCCTTTTCGGAAACGATCATTTCATCGGTAATCGAAAAACCGTTTAACGAAAGATATCTGCGGACGATCTCCGCATGCGTCATCGGCTGAAGTATCAGCCTTATATCCGACGATCTTACAAACGAAGCCTTTTCGATTATCGAAACAATAAGCTCTCCGCCCATTCCGCACAAAAAGATATCGTCGGGCGAAAAAGATTCAACTCCCGAAAGACCGTCCGTAAGCATGGTCCGAATCCTGTTTTCAAGTCCCACGGATTTTATATTTTCGTTTGCCCGATCAAGAGGTCCTTTTCTGACATCGCAAGCCAAAGCAGATGTTGTTATCCCGTTTGATACAAGCCAGATCGGCAAATAGGCGTGATCCGTCCCGATATCGGCAATCGTCCCGCCATTGCGCGCATAGCCTGCCGCCGCAAACAGTCTCGGCGTAAGAGAAACACCGTTTGCTTTATCCGGGGTCATATCGCACGGAAGAAACGGTCTGTCACTTCCGGACGAAGCAACAGACCCGGGATTTCTCATTTATTTTCCTTGCTCTCAAAATACGCATTTATTTTTTCCACGAGAGCATCGGCATCGGTATCGTGAACGGCGCATGCCATTTCTATTGATTCTCCTCTTGAAGCAGGGCAACCAAGGCAGTGCATACCTATTTCAAAGAAAAATTCTGCGGTCTCAACGTCATAATCAAGAACTTCGCCTATAAGTGAATCTTTTGTTACTTTCATTATTATATCTCCTGATGTTTTTGTACACAATCGTGTTTATTATAAACTATTTTTACCGTCATGTCT
>CALBLD010000130.1 GCA_937895775.1 uncultured Clostridia bacterium | reverse complement strand
GCATCTCACCATTTGAATAAATGACCGATCATTTAACAGCAGTATAACATGAAATCGCGGTAAATTCAAGAGCCGACCCCAAAAAAGTATAAAAAAATTTGCTCCCCGACATTGATCGGGGAGCGTACCTTATACAATTGTTTTTGCGGGATCAGCCGTTTTCGATCTCGCCGCTGAAAAACTCGATTCTGTCGGACAGTGCGCGGCGGCGATCCCTGCCGAGCGTATCCATATATTTATCGTAATTTTCATTGATGATCGCATAGAATTTACGTCCCGGAAGCGCGGTAAGCGACGCAACAAAGTCGGTAAAGCATGCGCTGAGATCCTTATCGTATACCCTGAACGCGATCGACCCTTCAGCCGAAACCGCACAAAGCATTATCGGATTCTTCGGAACCGAGACCGACACATCCGAGATTCCCTCGGGAATCACGGTATATATCCAGATAAGCTCTCCGTCGCCGTCATGCGCTTTCTGTCTGATCTTCTCATAATCGCCCGCAAGCCAGAGACGGACGGCAGGACGCGCACTGCGTGCCTTTATCGTCTGCTTTTCGGGAACCGTAAGTCCCCAGTGCGCAAGATATGCCGAAATCATACGGGTCGAAAGGTTTACACCGAGCAGATTCGACGCAAGAAGTCTTGCCGTCGTCCTGTTCCAGAGCATCGACGCCGACAGATTGTTCTCGGCGGGAGTCGAGTTCACGAGATAGTTGACGATACTCTCCTCCTGCTCGGGAGTAAGTATGCGGTCGGTCGATTCGGACTCATCCGGGTCCACACGGGTCGCATAACGCTCAAATGCGTCAAGTATCCGTTCGACCTCGCTTGCGGGGCATCCGGCTTCTCCGGCTATCTGAGAGACGCTCTTGCCCGACTTTGCGAGCATCACGATATCCCGCTGACCTTCAAGCTTCATTTCGCTCTCCGCACATCTGAATCCCTTGAGAAGAACCGCAAGACGCTGCTGTTTTTCGGCTTCAAGGCGACGCGCATTCTGAAGCCGTGCCTGACGCGCATTCTCGTCCGATTCGCGGCGGCGGTATTTTCTTCTGAAAGCAACAAGGGTCACCACTCCGGCAATGACCGGTATCTGAAGAAGATAGAAGGTCACAAACTTTGCGGTTCCGCCTGCACCCGCGATAAGCATTATTATCAGCACTATATAGGAAAGAGCGGCAACTCCGCCCGCGGGGATAAGTCCGTAGAAAACATTCTTCTTTCTGGTAAGATAAATTTCACCGAACACAACTCCGGCGCAAAGAGCAG
This sequence comes from uncultured Clostridia bacterium, assembly GCA_937895775.1. Lineage (GTDB taxonomy): Bacteria > Bacillota > Clostridia > Oscillospirales > CAG-272 > CAKSQF01. Next base: position 2,674 of record CALBLD010000130.1, on the reverse strand, counting down.
CTACTCCAAGAATTATCAGTAAAACAATAAAAAAAAGCACAAAAACACTCCCAACTGCATCTTTTATTCGAATGCATTATATTATATTTTCCTGTCTTTGTCAATAAGAAAGCCGAAAATATTACTGTTTGTACACATTTGAAGGGTGCTTTTCAGACAGAGCGGACGATGTCCCCTTCCTTCATTTCAAAATCGGCGGCAATCGAAAACAGCTGATACGGATGAGGCGCCGCGTCGATCTTTTCCCCGCTTTCGTCTCTCATATCGGTCGCTATGAAGGGTATCCCGACCGATCCGGGCGTCAACAGCTCGCAGTTGTCTCCCTCGCGGATTTTGTTCTTCTGCATCAGAACTGCGCGTTTTTTGTCGCGGTCGTAGGATATTACGGTCGCAAGATAGGCTTTTTCGGAAAGATATCCGCCGACCGTCACAAGCTGACCGTTCTTCATCGGATCATCAAAATAGTATCCCGAGCAGTACTCGCGGTGGGTGACCGATTCAAGTTCTCTCTTCCATGCGGGATCATATACATAGCGGTCGGGAGATGCGGCATATCTGTCGATTGCCATGCGGTAGGTGTTTGCGGTAACCGCGGCATAATATGCCGACTTCATTCTTCCCTCTATCTTAAAGGAAGATATTCCGCTTTCCACAAGCTCGGGGATGTGTTCTATCGTACACATATCCTTACTTGACATGATGAATGTTCCCCGATCGGTCTGCTCGATCGGAAGATGCATTTCGGGACGTTTTGCCTCGACAAGCTCGTACAGATTATACTCCCAGCGGCAGGGCTGAGCGCAGAATCCTCTGTTGCCGTCCCTGTCCACGAAATGCTCGGACAAAAGGCAGCGTCCGCTGAACGAAACGCACATTGAACCGTGTATAAACGCCTCAAGTTCAAGATCTGCGGGAATTTTTCCGCGAATCTCCTTTATCTCGGCAAGCGACAGCTCACGCGCAAGCACAATCCTCGAAGCACCCATTTCGTACCAGAACATGCAGTCACGGTCGGACACCGCTCCCGCCTGCGTCGAAATATGACGTTCGACATCCGGAAGCATTTTCTTTGCGAGCATGAACACCCCGGGATCGGCGATTATCAGCCCGTCGGGTTTTTCGGCATCCTCCGCAAGGTCGGCAAAATAGGCTTCAAGTGCAGGATATTCGTCCACATGCGGAGTGATGTTGACGGTCAGATAGACCTTTTTTCCGAGCGCGTGCGCATATCCGAGTGCCTGCGAAAGTGCCTCTTTGTCAAAATTGCCTGCGGCGGCACGCATACCGAAGCTTTTCCCCGCAAGATAGACCGCATCGGCACCGAAGCGCAGTGCCGCCTTCATCTTTTCGAAATTACCCGCAGGAAGCAGGAGTTCGGGTTTGTTTTTCATATTCTTTCCCTTTTCGTTCCGGCATCCGGCGTCCCGCCGATCAGTCCGATTATCTCTTCGGGAGCATTTACGATATAATCGGCTTCGGCAAGCTCTTCGGCATTACCGTAGCCCCAGCCGACTGCCGCGACCTTTACTCCCATATTATGCCCGCCGACGATATCGAACGAGCGGTCGCCGACCATGAGTATTCTTTCCCTGCCACTTCCCGAAAGTGCGATCGCTTCGGCGACAACCTCGCTTTTGTCTGTCCGTCTTCCGTCAAGTTCGGCTCCGACTATATGCGAGAAACATCCGTCGATGCCAAAATGCACGGCGATTTTTTCCACGAAAACGGTCGGTTTTGAGGACGCAACAAGCAGTTTCAGTCCCCTTTTTTTCAGATCGGAAAGCAGATCGGATATTCCGTCGTAAAGCTCACACTCGAATATTCCGCGATCTCTGTAATATTCTCTGTATTTTTCGACCGCTTCGGTCGCCTTTTCCCGCGAAAAGCCGTAAAAATCGACAAACGACTGCGAAAGCGGCGGTCCGACCACCTTTTTCAGGTCATCCGGATCGGCATCGATCCCGTATTTTTTCAGCGCATAGGCAAAAGCCCTCGTCACACCGGGTGCGGAATCGACTATCGTTCCGTCAAGATCAAACAGCAGTGTGTCAAAGCGATATTCCGACATATGTTTTCTCCTTTCGGGCGGCTCATCTTCATTCGGTATATTTTATCATCTTTTGCCCGATATGTCAACACCCCGAAAAGGATATAATCGGCGAAAAACACAAACCTTTTTTGCCAAACAACTTGACAACCGCAAAAAAATATGATAGACTACTGATGATAAATGCGATGAAACGGTCGGCAATGCCGAAAAGGTTCCTTACAGAGAGTGTCCGCCACGGCTGAAAGCGGATGCGGGATCGGGCTGCGCCTTTCGCCGTCCAGCAGACAGGGTCAACACCGGGGGTCAGCACCGGGGGCAACACCGGGGCAGCACCGGGGGCAGCACTGGGGCAGCACACCGGGTAGCGTGGCACCACGGGCAGTGTCACGGGCAGTGCCGCAGGTTTATAGCTCTGTACGGGTCGCTCCGTTAACGGCGTCGAGGTTCCGCATCTGCGGGACGGATCAGGTGGTACCGTGAAGCTATGCTCTCACCCTGTTTTCACAGGGTGTTTTTATTTTTTCCGAAAAAAAGATTTACGAAAGGATATTCAAAGATGAAAGAAACACTTCTCAAGATCAAAGCCGACGCAGAAGCGAAGCTTGCCGCAATAAAGGGCAACGC
>CALBLD010000129.1 GCA_937895775.1 uncultured Clostridia bacterium | reverse complement strand
TGGGAGCCGCATTTCCATGCGGCTCCCGTTTTTTATGTATTCGGTAATTTTTCGTTGATAAGATCGCTCATATCATAAAGCCCGGCGGGCTTTCCGATCAGAAATGCCGCGGCTCTCAGTGCTCCGTTTGCAAAAACCGATCTTGAAAGTGCACTGTGACTCAGAGTAATTACTTCCTCCGGTCCTCCGAAGATTACCGAGTGTTCGCCTACAATGGTTCCGGCACGGACGGCATGTATTCCTATCTCGTTCGGCTCTCTCTTTTTGTGCGTGTCGTGCCTTCCGTAAACGTATTCCGCATCGTAGCTTACTGCATCCTTGATTTTGTCGGCTATCATAAGTGCTGTTCCGCTGGGAGCGTCAAGCTTCTGATTGTGATGCTTTTCGATTATTTCAATATTGTAGTCCTGCCCGAGCAGTGACGCTGCTTTTTTGGACAGCTCAATAAGAAGATTGATTCCGAGCGACATGTTGCGTGAATAGAAAACGGGAATTTTCGCCGAGATGTTCTTCATTATCGCAAGCTCGTCAAGCGAATGTCCGGTTGTGCATATAACGCATGGGATTTTGTTTTTCATTGCAAATGACAGGATGTCGGGCAGAAGAGTGTGATTTGAAAAATCAATAATTACATCCGGATGCTCTCTGACCTCATTTATATTTGTGTAGACCGGGAATGTGGCGGTATTGTCGGGACAAATGTCAACGCCGCAGCAAATTTCGGCATTTTCAATGTTTTTTACAAGTTCGCATGTCGCTTTTCCCATGCGACCGGATGATCCGCAGAATAAGATTTTCATAACTTCATTTTCCTTGCTTTCAGATCAAAGAGAGCCTTTGCGGCTCTCTTTGAAAATTTTTTGTAATTCAGTGTAAAACGCCGAGTTCTGTCATTACCTTGCGAAGTTTTTTGCTGTTTGAATCGTCCATTTCGCACATCGGAAGCCGGAACTCCTCATCACACATTCCGAGCCACGACATTGCGGTCTTGACGGGAACCGGATTGACTTCAATAAACAATGCGTTGCAGAGCGGCAGATATTTCAGCTGCAGATCGAGACTTCCTTTGACATCGCCTTCGAACCACAGTCTGCATATGTCATGCGTCTGACGCGGCAGAATATTTGACAGCACCGAGATGACGCCCTTTCCGCCGAGAGCAAGAACCGGTACGATCTGATCGTCGTTTCCGCTGTATATATCAAGTTTTTCTCCGCATACCTCGGCAATCTGTGCAACCTGCGATATGTTGCCGGACGCCTCCTTTACACCGACTATGTTCTCATGTTCCGAAAGTACGGAAAGAACCGAAACAGGGACATTACATCCTGTACGCGAAGGAACATTGTATATAAGTGAAGGTATATCAACGCTGTCGGCAATAGCAGAAAAATGCTTTATAAGACCGAGAGGCGTTGCTTTGTTGTAATACGGAGTAAC
>CALBLD010000128.1 GCA_937895775.1 uncultured Clostridia bacterium | reverse complement strand
AGTCACTTTTCATAACCGACAGACCGATCCTGCACATCGCCACTCACTGGAATTTTGCCGGCGAGGAGGGCGAGACGAAAAAAGTGCGTGTTTACACCAATCTGCCCGAGGTGTCGCTGGAGCTGAACGGCAAAGCGGTCGGCAGAGTCGCGGTCGAGCCTTACGGATATGCCGAGTTTGACCTTCCGTACACCCCCGGTGTGCTCTGTGCGGCAGGGTATAAAGACGGCAAAGCGGTCGCCTGCGACAGACGTGAGACCACCGGCAGGGGGGTCGCGCTGAAGCTGATAAAGGAGAGCGACGGCGAGAGCGCAAACGGACGCGATGTAATTATGTTCAGCTGTATTGTCGTCGATGAAAAGGGCAGAGAGGTTCCGACAGCCGCTCCCTTTGTGTCCTTCAATACGAACGGACTTTGCAGAGTGATCGGAACCGGGTCGGATATATCCGATCACATCCCGGTAACCGAGACCTCGCGCAGGATGCGCGCAGGAAGAATATCGGTTGCGGTTGCGGTCGGAAAATCCGCGGGCAAAGCGAAGCTTTATGCCCATGCGGACGGTCTTGATTCTGCGGTGATAACATTTGAACTGAATTAAACAAAAAGGGACTGCGCTTTTTGTGCAGTCCCTTACTCTGTTTTTCAGTTACGGACAGCCTTGTATATTCCGGAGGCAAGCTTTTTCGAGCCTATACTGCCGTCTTCGAAATGCCATCCGCGGGGCAGTCTGATGTAGCCGGATACGCCTTCGTCGGCAGAAATGTGCAGATCGATGCAACAGTCTCCGCTTCTCTCCCAGCGGACGCTGACCGTTCCGCCGACCGTTTCGTAGAAGGCGTCGGCAAATTCAAGTCCGTCGATAAATGCGGGACAAATTCCGACCCTTGACGGGTTGTCAAGGTCGGGGTTTACCCGGATTCCCGCAATGTCTCTTATGAAGAAATTCGATATGTCGCCGAAGAAATGGTGATTGAGCGAAGGCCTGCGCCTCCACAGTCTTTCCTTCGAAGTAATTACTTCGGGAAGCGAGGTGAACCCTTCGTCAACGATCGTTCTGAAGGAGGGTGCGTCGGGTTGTGTGATCATTCGGTATGCAAGATCGGCTTCGCCGCGGTCGGCAAGCACATGGAAGAGCGTGCGCAGACCTATGCATCCGCCCGACATATGGTAATTGTTCTTTCTGATAAGATCAAGCAGTACGCCGAAGGCTTTTTCGTCCTCGTCACGGCTGAAAACGCCGTAAAAGAGTGCGCATGCCTGTGCGGTCTGGCTTCCGGTCGCAACAAGCAGACTGTCGGGATCGACAAATTTTCTTCTGAACGAGGCAATAAGTTCATCGTGCAGTTTCATCGCATAATCGGCTTCCGCATGTCTGCCGATCTGTCCGAACATGTATGCGGCTTTCTGCGCACAGTCGGCAATCACAAGCGTGTCGGTGACTGCGAGCGGAGTGTTCTTTGTTTCGCCGC
>CALBLD010000127.1 GCA_937895775.1 uncultured Clostridia bacterium | reverse complement strand
CAGCACGGTACCCCGTGCCAGCTCCAGCGTTCTGCCGATGTTGTATAGAGCGAATTGAGATAAAAGAAAGTATTTCCGTTTGCGCCGATTCCGCCGAGCAGATTATTATACAGTTCAAGTTCAACATTGTCGGCATACATCGAATCGGCGAACATAAGCGAGAGGCTGTCGGAAAGCTGCAGCAATGCACCTGACGAGCAGGTTTCACAGTATGATTCGTTCGGCAGATAATAATCTCCGCCGAAGCCTTCAAAAGAGTGTACGCTTCCGGTTCCTCCGGTGATATACATCTGTTTTTCGGTTATATTCCTCCACAGTCTGCATGCGGCATCCGTATAGGAATTGTCACCTGACAGTCTGCCCATTTCGGAAAGAGCGAAATAATACAATGTCGCAACCACAGAGTGTCCGGTTGCTCTGGTAAGTTCGGTATACTTTATATGGTCATCGGAATATGTTCCGTAATATTTACCACCGACACGATCGGGATCGGTATGCACTCCCCTGTAGGCAAGCAGCCAGTGTGCAAGCTCGAAATAATCATCTCTGTTTATTTTCAGATCGGAAAGCAGGCTGTTCTTCCCTATCGTCGGGTGTTTATCAAGCCATTCGCAAAGTGCAAGTATATTATATTCAACACCTGTATGGAATGAAACGAAATTCACCTTTCCGTGATCCGAATAATCAACCGTAAAATTCAGAAAACGAAGGGCAACACGGAGCATACGCGCATCTCCGGTCGCATCATAATACGCTATTCCGAATTCGATAAGATACCCGAGATTGAAGAGGTCCATTGCAGCCGACGGCTTGTCCGCCTCGCTGAAAACCCTGCCGTCTGTCATAAGCAGATTATATATACTGAAATAACCGTTTTTGACAGATTGCGACGCCGCATATATATGATCGACACACTCATCGATCTGCCTGCGAAGCGCGTCGTTCGGATAGCTTCTGAGGAGCCTGCACGCTCCCGCAAGCGACGCGTAAAAGTCCGACTCTCCCCACGTCATGCCACCGACGTAATTCTTCGTATTTCTGTCGCCGCGCGCAACATTATCAAAGTTTGCAAAATTCGAATGATGCTTTGTCACCCAGCTTTTTATGACATAGGGTGCGGTAACTTCGGAAAAAAGCTTCAGCTTTTCATTCCAGAAATAATCGTCGATTACTACGTCCGTGGTGTCGGGTCGCACTGCATCTGCCGATCTTTTTACAAAATCAACGGTAACGGTACGCTTGGCACCTTTGCTGTACTTCACCGTTATTTCCGCTCTGCCCGGAACCGATGTTGCCTGCTTGACGGTTATTTCCGAATCATCAAAAGGTGCTTTAGCCGATACGCGGGGTACCGACTTATTGCCGTCATCAACGGTTTTGACATAACTGTCAAGGAATGCGTCAAATTCATCAAGCTCTTTTCCGTCAACAGACAAAGACGAAAGAAGCTTTACGCAGTTTTGCTGTTCTTCCGCACTGAAGTTATTGACAGAGCAAATCTGCGATTCACCGAGTGCATTTGAATATATACGCACGTCGTCCATATATCCGTTGTAAGATCCGTCATTCCAGATTGCCGTTTTGCCGAGAAACGCATTTTTTATCTGCCACTGTGACATATCCGCTCCGACATCCGTCTCGGAAACAAACGCACCGTTTATGAAAAGCTTCATCTTCTGACCGTCGTAAGTAAATGCAACATGATGCCACGACGGATAAAAATAAACAGGTATCATTCCCTCGGTCGGCATATTTGCACCTGTCGGTGTGCCTCCGAAAAGTTCTGCCTTATATCCGCCGACAGATGATCCCGCATTTGTCATAAGGTGGCATGTCTTTGCGCCC
>CALBLD010000126.1 GCA_937895775.1 uncultured Clostridia bacterium | reverse complement strand
AAACGCTCGGCGTCCGCTTCGGTGAAAAGCTTCTTGATTTTTACAAGGTAAAGAACAAATGACAAGAAAAGCAGCAGTCTGCGCAGTCGTCGCGATCATACTTATAATGTCGCTCATCTCGTGTGTTTCCGGGCAGAACAGTCCCGCAACATCGTCGGGAGCGGAAACAGACAGCACAACGACGCAGAGTACTGCCGACCGTCATACGACAACGCCGATCTCCGGAGACAATCCGGAGATCGGCTTGCCCGATTTCAGCGGTTGTGACATTTACGCGGTAGGCAGTCCCCTGTCGGGCGAAAGCATCAACGGATATGCGCGGCGTTTTATAGACGCAATAAATTCACACGAATCTTTTTTTGCCGTCGATGACGCGGCGGTAAGTGACATACTGTGCGACAACATCTTTTTCTGCTATCCTCCCTCTGCACTCTGTGATTTTTCAGCCGCAGACGGCGGTATTTCGATAGAATATCTTTATCCAAAAGATGTCCACAACGAAAAAATAACCGTCTTTTTCCGCAAGGTCAGGGAAATCATTGACATCACCACCGATGAGAGCATGTCGCCGACGAGAAAAGCCATGGAGCTTTATCGCTGGGTCTCGGTCAATATCAGCTATTTTTCGGTGGATTACACCGATCGTCAGACCTCCTCGTTCAGTGCCATTCTCGAAGGTCAGACGATCTGTTACGGCTTTGCCGACACTTATAATTACCTCCTGCGTCAGGTCGGGATACCCGCCGAGCTGATTTTCGGCGAGCGGTCGGACGGTGCAGAGCACGGCTGGAGTCTTATAACGATAAACGGAAGCGGTTTTCACTGCGATCCGACATGGGAAAGAAGCGGAGCGTCGAAGGGACAGGGACTTTTCTATTTCGGGATGACCGACAGCGACCGCCTGTCATCGACAACCGGAAACGCAAGAATCGGAAGCGGCAGCGGTGCGGAAATCTATCAATGGAACCGATGCTCCGACGACATGTTCGGAGCGGTACAAAGAATTCCGAAATGGACATGGGATAACATACAGAGCATTATCGAAAGGAACAAACAGCAAAATTAACATGAACAACGCAAAAGAATTTATACTCTGCAAATACGGTGAACTTGTTCTGAAGGGGCTGAACAAATCGACCTTCGAACACATGATGGCGGGGCAGATGCGCCGCAGGCTTAAAGATATCGGCAATTTTGACATTTATTATTCACAGTCAACTCTTTACATCGAGCCGAAAGACGAGAACTGCGACATGGACGAGGCATACAGACGTGCGAAAAAAGTCTTCGGCATATCCTCGCTTTCAAGGGCGATAGCGGTTGAAAAAGATCTGCGGGCGATACTCGATGCCGCCGCCGGATATCTTCCGCAGTTTCTTGTCGGTGTCAGAAGCTTCAAAGTTGAAGGAAAACGCTCGGACAAGCGGTTTCCGATGACCTCTCCGCAGCTCTCTGCCGAGATCGGAGCCGTGATTCTTGACACGGTTCCCGGGATATGCGTCGATCTTCATTCACCCGAGGTCGTTATAAACGTCGAAGTCCGTGAAAAATACGCATTTTTGCATGCGGACGCCGAAAAGGGAGCCTGCGGTATGCCCGGTGCATCCGCAGGCAAGGCAATGCTTCTGCTCTCGGGCGGAATCGACTCTCCGGTTGCCGGATTCATGATGGCAAAGCGGGGAGCGGAGCTTGAGGCGATCTACTTTGAATCAATCCCCTACACTTCCGAAATGGCGCGCGAAAAAGTGATGACGCTTGCAGCCGAAATCTGCGAATATGCGGGCAGAATGACTGTTCACACCATGAATCTGACCGAAATACAGGAAGAAATAAAAAAGCATGCAGACGAAGAATATTTCACTCTTATCCTTCGCAGGGTCATGATGCGTCTTGCCTCGCGTCTCGCACACACGCGCGGATGCAACGCACTTATCACCGGTGAATCGCTCGGGCAGGTCGCATCGCAGACCATGCTTGCTCTGAACGTGACCGATTCGGTTGCCGACATGCCGGTATTCCGTCCGTGCATTGGAATGGACAAAGAGGAGATAGTCGTGACGGCGAGAAAGATCGGAACCTATGACACATCAATCCTTCCCTACGAGGACTGCTGTACCGTTTTCACGCCGCGTCATCCCCGCACGCGTCCCTCACTTGATGCGGTAATCGCACAGGAAAAGAGAATCGAAAATCTCGGACTGCTCGAAGACAAAGCGTTTGCGGAAAAGGCCGAACGCATGATAAAAGCATACAACTGAAGAAGCGCGGGCAGATGCGGTCATAAACGACGCATCTGCCCTTGAGTTTACAAAAAAACCACAAATAATTTTGAAAAAGCTCTTTACATAATACCGCTTTTGTGGTACAATTATGACGATTGATAACATTATATCAAAAACATTTACCGGAGGAATCAAAAGAAATGGAAAGAAAAAAACTTTCTATGGATGGTAACACCGCCGCCGCCCATGTATCCTATGCGTTCACTGAGGTTGCAGCGATTTACCCCATTACCCCTTCATCGCCTATGGCTGAAGTAACCGATACTTGGTCGGCAACCGACAAGAATGTATTCGGCGAACCCGCCCGCAACATTTTCGGAGAGCGCGTAAAGATCATTGAGATGCAGTCGGAAGCAGGTGCCGCAGGTGCCGTTCACGGCTCTCTTGCCGCAGGTGCGCTCACCACAACCTACACAGCTTCACAGGGTCTGCTTCTCATGATCCCGAATATGTATAAAATCGCAGGCGAGCTTCTTCCCTGCGTATTCCATGTATCCGCGCGCTGTGTGGCTTCTCATGCGCTCAACATCTTCGGAGATCACTCCGACGTCTATGCCTGCCGTCAGACCGGTTTTGCAATGCTTGCCGAGTCCAACCAGCAGGAGATCATGGATCTCGGTGCGGTAGCTCACCTTGCAACCATCAAGGGTCGCGTTCCGTTCATCAACTTCTTTGACGGTTTCCGCACATCTCACGAAATACAGAAGATTGAAGTATGGGACTACAAGGATCTTGCCGAAATGGTTGACATGGACGCAGTCAAGGAGTTCCGTGCGCGTGCGATAAACCCCGAACATCCCGTTCTCCGCGGCTCCGCCGAAAACGGAGACATCTTCTTCCAGCACAGAGAAGCATGCAACCCCTACTATGATGCCCTTCCCGCAATCGTCGAAGAGTACATGGGCAAGGTCAACGAGAAACTCGGAACAAACTACGATCTGTTCAACTATTACGGTGCTCCCGATGCCGAAAAGGTTATCATTGCAATGGGTTCTGTCTGCGACGTTATCGAAGAAGTCATCGATTACAAGCTTGCGGCAGGCGAAAAAGTCGGTCTCGTAAAGGTTCGCCTTTACCGTCCTTTCGTTGCAAAGAAACTTGCCGAGGTCATTCCCTCGACCGTTAAAAAGATTGCGGTTCTCGACCGCACAAAGGAACCCGGCGCACTCGGCGAACCGCTTTATCTCGACGTTGTTACGGCACTTGCACAGTGCGGTGTCGGCGGCATAAAGATTGTCGGAGGCAGATACGGTCTCGGTTCCAAGGACACCACTCCCGCATCGATCTTTGCGACATATGAAAATCTTGATGCCGACGAACCCAAGAACGGTTTCACTCTCGGAATCGTTGACGACGTTACCGGTCTTTCGCTTCCCGAAAAGGCTGTACCGGACACCTCTGCAAAGGGTACTATCTCCTGCAAGTTCTGGGGACTCGGCGGCGACGGAACAGTCGGCGCAAACAAGAACTCGATCAAGATCATCGGCGACCACACCGACAAGTTCATTCAGGCATACTTCCAGTATGACTCGAAGAAGACAGGCGGCGTCACGATCTCTCACCTGAGATTCGGCGACAAGCCCATCAAGTCTCCCTATTACATCAACAAGGCTGACTTTGTTGCCTGCCACAATCCCTCATACATGGTCAAGGGTTATAAAATCGTAAACGACGTCAAACCGGGCGGAACTTTCCTGCTCAACTGCCAGTGGACTCCCGAAGAGCTTGACAGACATCTTCCGAACGAAGCAAAGTCGTACATCGCAAACAACAACATTCACTTCTACATAATCAACGCGATCGACAAGGCACTTGAGATCGGAATGGGCAAGCGCACCAACACCATTCTCCAGTCTGCATTCTTCAAGCTCGCAAATATCATGCCTATCGACAAGGCTGTCGAGTACATGAAGTACATGGCAAAGAAGTCCTACCTCAAGAAGGGCGAGGCTGTCGTTGAACTTAACTACAAGGCAATCGACGCAGGCGTTGACGCAATCGTTAAGGTTGACGTTCCCGAAGCATGGAAGACCGTTGACACGACTCCCGTTGAAGAGCATGTCGAAGGCAACCGTCCCGAACTTGTTAAGTTCGTAAAGGAAATCCTCAACCCCGTCGGAAAGATGAACGGCGACAGTCTGCCGGTATCCACCTTCAAGGACATGGCTGACGGTACCTTCCCGCAGGGTGCTGCCGCTTACGAAAAGCGCGGCGTTGCGGTTACCGTTCCCGAATGGCATTCCGAAAAGTGTATCCAGTGTAACATGTGTTCGTTCGTATGTCCTCATGCTACCATCCGTCCCTTTGCAATGACCGAGGAAGAGGCAAAAGCCGCTCCCGCAGAGACAAAGTTCACCGCAAAGATGATCGGCAAGGGCTGCGAGAACTACAAGTTCACAATCGCCGTATCTCCTCTCGACTGTATGGGCTGTGCACTCTGCGTCAAGGTATGTAAGGTCGGTGCGCTTGAGATGGTTCCTCAGGAAACTCAGCTTGACCAGCAGCCCGTATTCGACTACGCAGTTGCAAACGTATCCAAGAAAGAAACTCCTTTTGCGGATAACTCGGTCAAGGGATCGCAGTTCAATCAGCCGCTGCTTGAATTCTCCGGCTCGTGTGCAGGCTGTGCGGAAACATCTTACGCACGTCTTATCACACAACTCTTCGGAGAAAGAATGTACATTTCCAACGCTACCGGATGTTCTTCCATCTGGGGCGGCTCGGCTCCCGCAACTCCTTACACGGTAAACAAAGACAGCGGCAGAGGTCCGGCATGGGCAAACTCGCTGTTTGAGGACAATGCGGAGCACGGCTACGGTATGTACGTCGGACAGAAGGCTATCCGCGAGAAGCTGATCGGCTACATAAACGAGCTTGCCGAAACAACCACTTCCGATGAACTCAAGGCTGCAATCGCAGGCTATCTTGCAACAAAGGACGACGGAAAGGCAAACGCTCCCGCAACCGACGCACTCGTCAAAGCACTTGAGGCTGTTGCAGAATGTCCCACATGCGGCGCACTTGCAAAGAAGATCCTCGACGAAAAGGATTATCTTGCAAAGAAGTCAGTATGGATCTTCGGCGGCGACGGCTGGGCATACGATATCGGCTTCGGCGGTCTTGACCACGTACTTGCACAGGGCGAGAACGTCAATGTAATGGTATTCGACACCGAGGTTTACTCCAACACCGGCGGACAGGCTTCCAAGGCATCCAACATGGGTCAGGTTGCACAGTTCGCGGCTGCGGGCAAGGCTATCGGCAAGAAGAACCTCGCCGAGATGGCTATGTCTTACGGTTATGTATATGTCGCTCAGATTGCAATGGGTGCTGATATGAATCAGTGCATCAAGGCAATTGCAGAGGCTGAAGCATATCCGGGACCCTCGCTTATCATCGGCTACGCACCCTGCGAAATGCACGGTGTAAAGGGCGGTATGACCAACTGCCAGAGCGAGATGAAGAAGGCTGTTGACGCAGGCTACTGGCATCTCTTCAGATTCAATCCCGTGGCAGAGCACAAGTTTACGCTCGACAGCAAGGCTCCCACAACCGATTACCAGGAATTCATTACGGGTGAGACACGTTATGCACGTCTTGCACAG
>CALBLD010000125.1 GCA_937895775.1 uncultured Clostridia bacterium | reverse complement strand
TTTCGCCCTTTATAACAATATTTGTTTGAGAGTAGTGTAATTTTATAGGGGACTTAAACAAAATCGAATTAAATATCAACGGGGTTCCTGTTTGAGAGTAGTGTAATTTTATAGGGGACTTAAACTGTGACAGTCACGTGACAGTCACGCAATGTGTTTGAGAGTAGTGTAATTTTATAGGGGACTTAAACAGAGCATGTTTAATCAATTGAACGAACTGTGTTTGAGAGTAGTGTAATTTTATAGGGGACTTAAACGCTTTACCGTTTTTCCACTTCACAAAAAAATTCACCCGCATGGAGCAAAAAACCGCATGGAGCAAAAAACCGCATGGGCAAAACCCGCAGGGCTTGCGCCCTGCGGGTGAAATTTTATCATTTTTTATCCGGTTTATCATCGGTCGTAAAATATTTCCGCAGTTTAAAGCGATCGTAAAAAATCAGGTGCTTATCGAAAAAGGCGGAAAATCTTCCGATTACCCAGCCGTTCACGAGTGCGCAGACGACCGTTCCCCACTTCACGCCCTCAAAGTGCCAGATACCGAAGGCAAAAAAGCTCATTGCCACGCCGACAAGGCAGCTTACGCAGTCATACACGGTCTTGACCCTGTTTATATTCAGTCCGAAGTGCGCAGACACTTCCTTCACGAACAGTTCATAGACCTCGGGCGAAATATATGTATGGAACATTGCGGAAACGCCCGCCGCACAAAAGAGCAGTCCGAGCAGATAATATACTACCCGCAGCCACAGGATATCGGTCGGGAGCAGACCGCCGAGCCGCATAAATCCGTCCAGCACCAAGCCGTAAACGACCGCCGTGACAAACGAAAAGAGATACGAAACGCGGAATCTGCGCAGGACGAGCGACATCACGACAAGCAGAACTGCCTGAAGGCAATATTCAGCCATGCCGAAGCTTACAAAGCTCCATGTCGGAGACAGTATACGGTAAAGCAGATAGGCGGGAGCGACCACCATCGACACGCCGAAATCGGCTTTTTCCATGAGCACCACTCCGACGGCGACAAACAGTATACCGAACAGATAGGCAAGCTCGGCAGCAAATCTTTTTTTCATATCAGAATCCTCCGCAAAAAAGAGCCGTCTCCGTCCGGTGCGGAGATGCACGGTCTGTGTATTATAGCACATCCCCGCTGTTTTTGTCAACTGCCCGCGAAACGCAATTGAGTTTGAAGTCTATTCGTCGGCGGACACCTCCGATCCCGATTACAGCTGTGAGATATGGATCGCCGTTAACGAAAAATCTTAAGCGCAAAAGCCGTCGTATCTGTCCGACGGCTTTTGCCGTTTTTCTGTTTTTTTGCAAAAACTATTGCAAAATCTCCGTTTATGGGATATAATGTACAGGAAAAGACGACTTAAATTGCCGTTAAACGACATTATCAACGGAGGCTAAGTATGAACGACGATAAAAATTCCACAGGCTCGGGTATGGCGCGGGGTTTTTTACGCTCATTTTTACGCTCGCTCTCCATATACTTATTTATTGCCGCTCTGATGGTTTTTTGGTTTGTCTTCAGAGACCTCAACAGCTATTATGATTCAATCACGAAAAACTCGCCCGACTTGTTTCAATCCTCATACTATGCGGACAGCAACGGCATCCATCTTTATTATAGATTTATAAAAACCGGGAACGATGAACCCGTTTACCCGCACGGGCATATAACAGTCGAACTCATGTGCAAAGGGGAGACACTGTTCTCCGGCTCATACGACATAAGAAATCTCGACAATGACATTTACATACCGATGAGTCGGGTAGATGCGGGCTCGGAAAGCAACGGCACGCTTTTTGTCAGTGCACGTGTAAAAACCGGATTTTTTTCGGAGGCAACCTTTGGCGAGTCTTTCAGCATATCCGATGTTTTACCTGTCAGATAAATTTTTATAAAAGGACATACATATGAACAACACCGAAAATCTTATCGAAATCGAACATCTGAATAAGCATTTCGGCAGTCTCCATGCCGTGAACGATCTGTCGTTCAGGGTAAAGAAGGGCGAACTTTTTGCCTTTCTCGGAGTGAACGGTGCCGGCAAATCAACCACAATAAACATAATGTGCGGACAGCTCACAAAAGACAGCGGCTCGGTCAGAATCTGCGGCACCGACATCGACAGCGAACCCGACAAAATAAAACGCAGTCTCGGAGTCGTTTTCCAGAACTCGGTACTCGACAAAGACCTGTCGGTCAGAGACAACCTCGAAAGCAGAGCCGCGCTCTACGGCATAAGCGGCAAGGCGTTTGCGGAAAAACTCGCCGGACTTTCGGCTCTGCTTGAATTTTCGGACATTCTCCGTCGTCCGGTCGGCAAGCTGTCGGGCGGACAGCGCAGGCGCATCGACATCGCCCGCGCCCTTTTGCATGACCCCCAAATCCTCATTCTCGACGAACCGACCACCGGACTCGACCCGCAGACAAGAGCATTGCTCTGGGAGGTCGTGGAGCGTCTCCGCAAGGAAAACGGTCTTACCGTCTTTCTGACCACTCATTACATGGAAGAAGTCGCGGATGCCGACTATGTAATTATACTCGACCGCGGACAGATCGCGGCAGAGGGCAGTCCTCTCACCCTCAAAAACAACTACACAGGTGACTTCATCACCCTTTACACCGACGACGAGGAGAGCGTGAAGAAGCTCGGTGCTCCCTACGAAAGGATCCGGGACGCATACAGAATATCGGTGCCGGACACTGCCGCCGCGACCGCGCTGATAACTGCCTACCCGGCGATTTTCACCGACTACGAGATCACAAAGGGCAAGATGGACGACGTATTTCTTGCGGTTACCGGAAAGAAACTTTCGGGAGGTGAATCGAAATGACCGCTCTTTTTTCGCTTGTAAAGCGCAACACAAAGCTCTATTTCAAGGACAAGGGGATGTTCTTTTCTTCGCTTATAACCCCTGTTATTCTGCTTGTACTCTATGCGACCTTTCTGAAAAAGGTCTATGACGATTCCTTCCGTTCGGCACTTAATGCCGCAGGAGCGCACATTCCGGATTCGCTTCTTGACGGCTTTGTCGGCGGTCAGCTCATATCCTCGCTTCTTGCGGTGAGCTGTGTAACCGTCGCTTTCTGCTCCAACCTGCTCATGATAAAAGACAAAACAAGCGGCGCGATTCACGATCTGACCATTTCGCCGGTTCGCCGCGGCATACTCGGACTCAGCTATTATCTGTCCACCCTTGTCTCGACTCTGATAATCAACTTCTCGGCACTTGCCGTCTGTCTTGTTTATCTGCACATCGTAGGCTGGTATCTTACCGTGACCGATATTCTGCTTGTGGTTCTGGATATCTTTTTGCTGACGATGTTTGGCACCGCACTCTCCTCATGCATCAACTTCTTTCTGTCCTCCGACGGACAGGCGTCGGCTGTCGGAACGATTGTAAGCTCGGGCTACGGCTTCATCTGCGGCGCATACATGCCGATATCCAATTTCGGCGGCACGCTTCAGAAGATACTCTCCTTCCTTCCCGGAACCTACGGCACGGCTCTGCTGCGCAACCACGTTCTGCGCGGCAGTCTTGACGAGATGAAAAAGCTCGGCTTCCCGGACGGGGTGACAAAATCGATCGGCGACAGCGTCGATTGCAGCATCAGCTTCTTCGGACACGACGTTCCGCTCGGCGGAATGTACGCCGTACTCATCGGAAGCACCCTGCTTCTCATCTGTATATACACGGTCTTCAACATAGTTGTGAGCAGAAAAGTCAGAAAATAAACAAAAAAACATACCGCTGTCCGGAAAACATCCGACAGCGGTATAATTATATCTTTTTATCTGCCGAGGAAGAGATCACCCGCGATATATGCCTGACCCGCACCCATTGTGAGTATAAGGTCGCCCGCCTGCGCGTTCTCCTTCAGATATCTGCTTATCGACTCAAAATCGGGAAGCCAGAGTGCGCCGCACTCTTTTGCCAGCTTTTCGGAGGAAACCCCGAGATCGTCGGTCTCTCTTGCCGCATATATATCGGCAAGTATCACTCTGACCGACAGCCCCTTTGCCTCATTGAACGCCGCAACCCATCTGTCCCAGAGATCGTGCGTCCGCGTATAGGTATGGGGCTGAAAGACCAGATACATATGTTTGTAACCGAGTGCGGGGAGCGAACGGAGAGTTGCAAGCACCTCATCGGGATGGTGCGCATAGTCGTCGTAAACCGCAACTCCGTCACGTTCGCCCTTGTGTTCAAAGCGGCGGGCAACTCCGCCGAATGACGAAAGTGCCGATGCGATCAGAGCGGGCGGCACCGAATGTTCAAGGCAGACAGCCGCCGCGCAAAGCGAATTGTAAACATTGAAGCCGCCGATCAGCGGAAGCGATATATCGCAGACAGGCTCGCCCTTATGAAGCAGAGTATAGCATCCGCAGCCGTGCCGATACACAAGGTCAGCCGCAGAATAGTCGGCAGCGGGATCGGAAAGCGAAACGGTAATGATTTTGCCGCCGAAATGCGCTGCCGCGCGTCTTGCGCCCACGTTATCGGCGTTCATGTAAACGGTCGATGCATTTTCGATCGATTTTCCGAACGAATCGATGATCTGATCGATATCGGCAAAATAATCGGTGTGGTCAAGCTCGACATTTGTAATTACAGCGTCGGTCGGGCAGAAGGACAGAAACGAATCGCGGTATTCGCACGCTTCGTAAACGAAAATATTGTGATCGGCACCGATGTGCGACGCTCCGCCGAGTTCGGGCATGACCGCGCCGCACGCAACGGTCGGATCGACGCCCGCCTCAAGCAGGATATGCGAGATCATGGCTGTGGTGGTAAATTCCGATCCGCACACGGTAAAACGACATCATATAACCGAGAAATTCGGCGCGGGTGAGGCAGGGTATTCCCTGCCCGCGGGCGGCGACAAGCTCGGGATTATCCGGATGAAGCGCAACCGAATATATGACTGCGTCGGCTCCGTCAACATTCTCCGCTCTCTGTCCTATTGCAACCGCAATTCCGTTTTTTTCAAGCATTTCGGTAAGTGCCGACGGCGATCGGTCGGAACCCGTTACGATATATCCTCTGCCCTTTGCCCAGAGTGCAAGGCTCGACATGCTTATCCCGCCCGCGCCTGCAAAATGAAGTTTTTTTGCGGTTGAAAGTATACCCGCAACCTCTTTTATGCG
This sequence comes from uncultured Clostridia bacterium, assembly GCA_937895775.1. Taxonomy (GTDB): domain Bacteria; phylum Bacillota; class Clostridia; order Oscillospirales; family CAG-272; genus CAKSQF01. Next base: position 11,170 of record CALBLD010000125.1, on the reverse strand, counting down.
TTTTGTGTGTTCGGACATTCCGCCGTTTGACAGTTCGCTTTTATCCATGATAATAATCTGCCCGTCAGGGCTTCCTCTCTCTCTTTGCCACCACGCAAAGAAAAGTAATTTTTTATTCAAAAAAGATTTTCAATTTGGTTTTAGTACCGTTAAAATTGTCTATTATAATAATGTTGCATTCAGAGACAGAAGCCCGATGCACATCGTCGCGCGGATTGCGTACGCTTCTCCCTTTGCGGGACGCAGCGCGGACAGGCGGTCTGTGTCCGACTTTTGTTCTCTGATTGCATAAAGAACGGCAATCCGGCAGTTTCAGGAGGTTAATCCACAGTGAAGATCACAGATATCAAGGTCAGAAAGCTTTTTGATGAAGGTCCGATGAAAGCAATAGTTTCGGTAACCTTCGACAATGAATTTGCTCTGCACGACATCAAAGTTATTTACGCCAAGGAGCGTTATTTTATAGTTATGCCCACCAAGAAGAACCCCGACGGCACCTACCGTGACGTTGCGCATCCGATAAATGCGGCTTTCAGGGGAAAGCTTGAGGCAGCGGTTCTCGATGCATACGACCGCGCGCTTGAAGAAGAACAGGCACTTGCCGACGAAAGCTCCGACGAGGTCTGATTCCGTATATCCGCCCGACGGCTTCTGCCGTCGGGCTGTTTTTTTATTTTTTCGCCGCAGTGAGATAAAATGTCTCGTAGCCGATTCCCTCGCAGTATCCGACGATTACCCCGGACGAAAGCTGGGACAGCGAGGTAAAGACAAACGGGAGTACGATATTTCCGTCGGTGTCGATCATACCGACCGTACCGTCGGCAAGTCCGACAACCGCAAGTCCCTGTATAAACGGAGTCGCATAAGTAAACATCGGCTGTGCAATCCATTCGCCGTCAATCGTATAAAAGCCGTATTTTCCCTTTTTGGAGAGAAGCAGGACTCCGTCCGAATAGCCCTCCAGTGTATAGCCGTCGGGCAGATCGAATTTCTTGCCGCTTTTGTTTACAAGAGTATCGGTGTCGCTGACCACCTTGCCGACCACGACATGGCTCTTCGTTACCACTCTCATACGCACCCAGCCGTGATCGTATCGGTCACAGCCGATCGATTCGATACCGAAGGTATCGGGAAGCGTATAAAGATCGCCGACTGAATGTCCCTGACCGACGACGCCGGTATCCCACGAATACCATCCGCGCGGTACAAACTGAATCCTGCCCGACGTGCTTATGACACGGACGCTGTTTTCGGTCGGAAGCATCACGACCGCAAGGCGTTCGGAGAAATTGAAAGCTTTATAGTAGCCGCCGAGCTTCAGTGCCCCGGTCTTTGAGACATAATAACCCGCCTCGCCGGTCTCGCTGTCATATCCGACCTCGACCCCTGTCGGCGCATATTCGCTTGCGGGAAAGTCATAGAAAAGTCCGACCCGCACGCTCTCCTTTTCGATCTCTTCAAAGCCGTCATCCCCGAACACAAAATATTTTTCGCCGTCGGTAAACACCGGACGGTTCTTTTTGTCACGTGCGTAATACGGCGAAATCCCGCCCATGTCCGCCGCAAGGATGTTTCCGAAGCTGTCGCAGAGCGATATGACGCTTCCGTTTTCGGAGGCGACAAGCAGATAGCCCATGTAAGGCTGCACGCTTTTTCTGCCGATTGTCACCTTCTGCGAAAGTGTGACATACGACGCGTCAAAATCATTGTACTGCTTTTGGTATCTTGTTATTACTTCCGTCCCCGACAGATAGTCGGACGAAATGACGTTTCCGCGGACTATCACATGTTTTTCGGAATCGTAACTGTCGGAGGCAATTATTTTTCCGCTTTCCTCTTCGCTGTATTTTCCGAAAGCGGACAGCAGAGTGTTGTAATTTGCCACCCTGACCGAGGTTGCGACCTTTGTACGGTCGGTAATGAGTCCCGCGATCGATCTGTAACCGACGGCGGTGCGCAGATTTGTCACATAGTCGGTTCCGACATCGGTCTTTGAGTCGGGATCGTAAACATCCGACCGTTTCGTTGTCGTTTCGGACGCCGCAGTCGTGACAGACGGAAGCGTCTGCCCGGTCTTCCCGGTAGTAACCGTCACATTTTTATCGTCCGATTTTTTGAAAAGCCCTGCGGACAGGGCGCAGACAGGCAGTGTGACCCCGAACAGGATCAGTACCGCCGTGATTTTCGCAAGCGTTGCGGAAAAGGATTTCATTGACAACTGTCCTTTCATCTGAAATATGAAATGCTGCAGTCAGTGATGATATTTCCCGCCGGAGGCAATATTTCCGGCGCGGTAGATCTGCTCAAGAAGTATAACCCGCATGAGCTGGTGCGGAAAGGTCATTTTCGAAAAAGAGAGCCGCATGTCGCACGCTCTCTTGACCTCCTCGGGAAGCCCGTCGAATGGTCCGATTACAAAACATATTTTAGAGTATCCCCGACACGGCAGATCATATATAAGTTCCGAGAGTTCCTCCGACGAAAGCTGTCTGCCCTCGATGCAGAGCGCGATCTTATACGCTCTTTTCGGAAGTGCCGGCAGGATCGGCGCGCCGTCTTTAAGCTCGTTTATTTTAAGCGCGGCGTATGCCGATATGCGCTTTTCGTACTCGGCACAGGCGGCACGCAGATAATCCTCTTTGAGGTTTCCGACGCAGACAATGTCTATTTCAAGCATTTTTCACGCTCCGATCCCACATCAGGGTTCGATGACCATGCGGGTAATATCATATCTTGCGGCTGCCTTTACCGTCAGACCCGCAAAGGAATTTTCGGCAAGTGCCTCGCTGACCGTCCTTTCGGCAAGCTCGGGACGGTTATTTTCGGCTGAAAGATGTCCGAGAAGAAAAGATTTCGTCCCCTGCTCCGCAAGAAAAACGGCGAGAGACGCGCAGTCGTCGTTGCAGAGATGCCCGCCCGCACCCGATATGCGGAGCTTGAGCGCGGCGGGATACGGACCGCTTTTCAGCATATTTTTATCGTAATTTGCCTCGATCAGCACAGCCGGGCAGCCGGCAAGTGCCGCACACAGCGTCGGCGTGACCTCGCCGGTATCGGTGGCGATCCCGATCTTCGTCCCGTTTTCGCAGATCGTATAACCGACACACGCCGCACTGTCATGCGAGGTAGGAAAAGACGCAACCGTAAAGCCGCAGATCTCTTCGGAAAAAATCGGCGGATGCGGCGTAACCGGAAGCCTGCAACCGCCGTCTGCGGCAAGCCGTTCGGCGGATGCCCCGACCATATGTATCGGTATATTGTATTTTTTTGAAATCATCGGCAGTGCCGCCGTATGATCCGAATGTTCATGTGTTACAAAAACCGCCGATATATCCGCAAAACTCATTCCGAGAACCGAAAGTGCGGATGATATTTTGCGTGCGGAACCTCCGGCGTCGATCAGTATCGCTCCCGTATGCGAGCGCACAAGGGTGCAGTTTGCCGACGAGCCGGAGAAAAGAGAATAAACTTCCATAAAAACCGAAGGTCAGCTGAAAAAGCAGACCCAGACAATATCAAACATAATTACAGCCGCCAGCGGAACGAGCAGATATCCGAGCTTTACCCCGATCTCTCTCTTTTTTTCGGCGGAGGCGAGCCTTTTTTCGATCTCCTCGCGGCAAAGTCCCTGCGGAAGATCGTCCTCACAAAGCTTTTTCTTGGAAAAGCCTCGGGTCAGCACGGCAACCGCGCAGCAGACGAGTCCGGTGACGACATAAAGCCCCACATAAGCGGCGGTCAGCCTGTATTTCAGTATCAGAACATACACGGTCATGACCGCCGCAAGGCAAAGGGCAAGGCGGATCACCTTGGAAAGAAGCTCTTTGCCGATATCTATCCTCGGAATTTTCATTTTCCGCCCTCCTTTGCAGACCTATCGGGCATACACTATCAGATTATGCAGATCGCACCCTTTGTGCGTATGCGAAGAATGTGGCATGCGCCCTCTCCGAAGACGCGATCCATGAGTTTTGCAAGCTCGTGCGCGTTCTCGGTGGGAACAAACGCCTGTATCGTTCCAGCGAATCCGCCGCCGTGAACACGGCATGCCGACGGTTTTTCAACGGTCGCAAGAAATTCCTCGGTCAGGCAGAGCGCGAGCGAAAGTCCCTGCTCTGCGACATTTTTGGTTGTGTAGACGTTCTGGAGATATTTGAAGGACGAATTGCCGGACGCACGCACGCCCGCGAAGAAGCTGTCGATATCACCTCTTTCGAGTGCCGCCTTCTGCATATCGACGCGGTCGTTCTCGGCAAAGAAGTGGAGAGCGCGCAGAACGGCGCGATCGCCGCATTTTTCACGCAGTTCGGGGATGCGTTCAAGCAGTTCAAGCTTTGACACATCACGCAGAACCTCGCCGCCGAGTTCTCTTGCCACAGCCTTCATTTCGGCGGGAACAGCCGCATAATCGGGGGTAAGATCGGCGTGGTTTCCGCCTGTATCCACAATGCAGAGTGAATAGCCGATTGCCGACAGGTCAAACTCGGGCGATGTAATTACAGGCTCGGACGGATCCTTGAAATCAATAGAAATAAATCCGCCGACCGCGCATGCCATCTGATCCATAAGTCCGCAGGGCTTGCCGAAGAAAACATTTTCGCTGTACTGTGATATTTTTGCGATCTCAACATTGTCGATCTCGTTGTTGTAGAGCGAGCGCAGTATATTGCCTATCATGACCTCAAACGCCGCCGAGGACGAAAGTCCCGAGCCTTTGAAAACATTCGACGTCGTATATGCTCTGAAGCCGCCGACTGCGCAGTCGTGCTTCACAAAGCCGTCGCACATACCCTCGATTACCGCAAACGAGGTCGCAAACTTCGACTCATCGACTGCGATCTCCGAAATCTTCACGACATCCTCGGGGAAACCTTCGGATTTGACGGCGATGATCCCGTCATCGGTGCGGGTTGCAACGGCGATGATGTCAAGGTCGATCGATGCGGCAAGCACCTTGCCGTGGTTGTGGTCGGTATGGTTGCCCGAAACCTCGGATCTGCCGGGAACCGAGAAAAGACGAAGTTCGTCCGCGTCGCCGTACTGCTTCTCAAAGCCTCTGACGGCGGATATGTAACGTGCCTTCTGATATGTGAGATTTTCCTTGCCGTAAAGTTCGGTCAGAACGGCATCAAGCTCACCCTTTTCAATAAATGAAACAAGCTCTTTTACATTCATGGTAAAGCTCCTTAACTGCAGTGATATTTTGTTTTGATATTATATCATTTTTTTTGCGAATAAACAAGGGATTTTACGAAAAAATCTGTAAAAACAATATTAACAAAGGGACTTTGAACCTTATTTTTTCATCGGCATATGATTTATCGAAACGATAATTACAGGTTGAAAGGTCGGATAAAAACTTATGTGTTCGATTGCCGCAATATACAAAAGCGAGCTTCGTTTTGCGGAGCGTATGTCAGAGGTCATGAAGCTGCGCGGACCCGACAGGAGCGCGGTCATGCGGGGGGACGGAATCGCGCTTGCGCACAACCGCCTTGCGGTCATGGATCCCGAAAACGGAGATCAGCCGATGTCGGGGGAGTTTGAGGGAAAACGCGCCGTGATCGCATACAACGGCGAAATCTACAACACCGACGAGCTGCGTGCGGAACTTGAAAAAAGGGGCATGCGCTTTAAAACCGGATGCGACACCGAGGTCGTACTCGGGTCATATCTGGTATACGGTGAAGACTGCCCGAAGCATCTGAACGGCATTTTCGCGTTCGTGATATGGGACAAAACCGAAAGAAAGCTGTTTGCGGCAAGGGACCGTCTCGGGGTCAAACCGCTTTTCTACACCGTCCCCGACAGCGGCGGACTGCTGATAAGCTCCGAAATAAAGGGACTGCTCGCAAATCCGCTTGTCCGTCCGACGATCGGCGCAGAGGGTGTATGGCAGCTTCTCCTTCTCTCTCCGGTCACTCTGCCCGAAAGCACGGTCTACAAGGACATTTATCAGCTCGGTGCGGGCAAGTGCCTTGTTGCGGACGACGACGGCACAAGAATCCGCAGTTACTGGTCACTTTGCGCACACCGTCCGACAATTTACGACCCGGCAGAGGCGGCAGAGCAGCTCCGCGCTCTGCTTTTCGATGCGGTAAAACGGCAGTGCAGATCGGACGTCCCGCTCTGCACCTTCCTGTCGGGCGGACTTGACAGCTCGGTTCTTACGGCAATCGCCGCAAAGGAATTTGAGGCAAAGGGAGAAAAGCTGTCAACATTTTCATTTGAATACGAAGGAGAGCATGAAAATTTCAGAAAATCGCTCTTCCAGCCCGCCTCGGACGACGAATTTGCCCCCGGTCTTGCAAAACATCTCGGCACCGACCACAGAATCCTGACGGCGGGCGACCGCGACGTTGCGGATCTGCTCCCGGAGGCGGCATATTTCCGCGACATACATGCCCGGTCAGGCGGACATTGACTCCTCTCTGCTCTTTTATTGCAGGCAGGTCAGAAAGAGCCACACGGTTGCGATCTCGGGCGAATGTTCGGACGAAATCTTCGGCGGATATCCTTGGTTCTACCGTCCGGAAATGATAAACCGCGGCTTTTTCCCGTGGATGCACGATCCGACGGTCAGGCTGTCCCTTTTCCGTGATGAGTTTGCACGTCCCGACGACGGCATGGAATTTTTGTCGGCGGCATACAAAAAAGCCGTGTCCGGCGTTCCGATCGCCGATTCGGACGACGAAGAGATGATCGCATACCGCCGTGCGACCATGCTCTCGGTCAACTATTTCATGTCGAATCTGCTTGAACGCAAGGACCGCATGAGCATGGCGGCGTCCCTTGAGGTCAGAGTTCCGTTTGCCGATCACAGGATAATCGAATTTGTCTACGACCTGCCGAAATCGGTGAAGTTCGAAAACGGAGTCGAAAAATCGCTTCTGCGCCGTGCCGCCGAGGGACTTCTGCCCGACAACATCCTTCACCGCAAGAAATCGCCTTATCCGAAGACCCATTCGAAAGGCTACGAGCGGCTCGTGCGCGAAATGCTTGAAGAAAAAATGCGGGAGGACAGTTTTTTTGCGTCGGTGATCGACCGCAAAAAGGTTTGCGCAATGATCGACGGCGACGACATAACATGGCTCGGTCAGCTCATGTCCCGCCCACAGCTTACGGCATGGCTCGTGCAGTTTGCATTCTGGAGCGAAAAGGTAAACTTTTCGGTATGACAGACAAAGCGACCGCCGCGGGAAAATCCGTGGCGGTCGTGCTTTTTATTTGTTTTTCGCCGCTTTTTCGCGGATCGTATTTATATACCCTTCAAGGGATGCCCTGAGCTTTTCGGCAGAGCTTCCGAGCGGGAAAACGAAATTCTGTCTGACACGCAGTTTTTTCGCACGCTCGGCAATCGACAGCTTGAGATGCTCGTATCTGATCTGGAGCTTCTGTTCCTCCGCAAAGCGTTTGATATTTCTGACGACGCCGAGGCTGTAAACGCAGTCAACAAGAAAGATTCCGACATATATCCCCGACAGAAAGAGCCAGACCGGACTTTTTGCGACAACCGCGCATGCCGTGACAAGTCTTCCGTGCAGAAAAAACGCATAGGCGGCTCCGAGCACTCCCCAGATGAGGCTGAACAGCGGACATATCTGACCATCGATGTTTCCCGGACGACTGCTGTAATCCCACAGTCTCACGTGGTAATATTTTGTGAACACAACACCGGTAACATATTCGATTGCGGTGAGCGTCAGCGTGATTATCAGCACACGCAGACATTCTCTGAGCCACACCGTCCCGACAAATGACAGCTTGAGACTGCAAAGCAGGTAAAGCAGAAGGACTCCGCTTCCGTAAAGCGGCAGGCAGGGTCCGACAAGAAAGCCGGGATTTATCCATTTGCCGTGTGCGATACGGCGGTATACAAGTTCAAGCAGCCAACCCGCACTCGCTCCGAGTGCAAACAGAAAGACAGCTCCGGACAGATATTCCATGACCGATTTTCCTCCGATGTTGTTTTTTGATGTTTGTTATCTGTCGTCGCTCAGATCTCTGAAATCCGCCTCGACAGCATCGTCGATCTCTTTCATTTTTTTCGACACCTTGACTGCGGTGATCGCAGTACAGACGTTCAGAATTCCTTCCGAAAGCAGATTTATTCCGATAAGAACGGTCAGAAAGACACTGCCGCTGCCCGGACGAAGCATAAGGACAAGTCCCGCCGCCGCCGTTATGAGGGCAAGAATCAGTATCAGCCACCAACTTCCGAGACCGAAGCGTTTCGAATCGACGGCTATCTGGATTTTGAACAGCCCGTCGGCGAGAATGAACAGCCCGAGCGCAATGCAGATGAAGGTCATAAGCCACGACGGGCGCACCAGCATGATGATTCCGAGCGCAATGAGCAGCAGTCCCGAGGTAAGATCATACTGAAAAGCAAGGCGGTAAAGATCCCGCGAAAAATAACCGACAAGACGTATTATGCCGAACAGCACACAGATTACTCCGCACGAAATGCCGAGAACGCTCAGCGACACCTGCGGATAAATCATTATGACCAGTCCGAGCAGGCAGACCGCAACCGACGCAGCGATATAGCCGATCTTTGCGGCTTTGACCGAATTGTAAGAACGCATAAAAATCAAAACTCCTTTTCCGGACGCCGCCGATCGTTTTATCCGATCAGATTAACGTCCGCTCTGTTTGATTATATTTTACCACCTTCGGCTCAAAATAAAACGGTCAGTCGCCGCCGACTGACCGAAATACTCACACAAGGACTTTTGTGTCCGAAAAATCGGGCGGGACTTTTACTCAAAAATCTTTTTGCTCTTGTTCACCGCATTGATAACCGCAAGAATTATCGGCGACAGGACAAGGTTGATCGAAAATTCGATAAGGAAATTCCAGCCGACAAGTCCGGTTATCACATAAAAGAGCAGATCGGTGCCGCCCGCCCACTGCGCAAAGAGGAACATAAACACGCAGAAGAGCGATGTGTTTACGATCGGTGCGCTCGCCGATGCGAGAACCGCGCCGAGTCCGACATGCTTTTTCTTCGACAGTGCCTTGAAAACAAGTCCTGCGACAAGTCCTGCGGCAATTCCCTTCACAAGGCAGACGAGAATCGTCAGGAAGGGATTGACTCCGAACAGAATGTTTCCGCCTGTGTCAAGTCCGAATATCGAGCAGAGGGATACGACAACTCCGAAAACTCCGCCGAGAAGTGCGCCGCCGCCCGCTCCGAGCAGTGCCGCTCCGAGTACGACCGGGACAAGCGTCACGGTAATGCCGAACGGTCCGATTTTCACAAAATAGCTCACAAGCTGAAAAACAACCACAAGTGCCGAGAAAACAGCCGCAAGCGTGAGTCTGAACACATGGTTTTTATCTCTTCTCATACATATCATTCCTTTGCAAAAGCATTGATTGCCGTCTATTGTAGCACGCAAAAGCTTTTTTGTCAAGAGGGTGCGGGAATCGGCTTTTCTCTGCCGATTCCCGTCGTTTTTTTGTCGCAAACGGGTTTTTACCGATTATTTTGCGCCTTTTACGACCACGCGGTCACCCGATATTTCAAGCGAAACCCCGAGCAGTGCGCCGATCGCGCCGACCTTTTCGACTTTTGCGTCGGCATCCTCGCCCGCAAGCGAGCTTGTGAGCGCGTCGGCGATCTCCGCCTTCTCGCTCTCGCTCGGGCTGAGCGACAGTCCGAGAGGATCGTTTTTCAGCATGCCGTTTTCATCCTTGGAGATATCGATAACGGTTGACATGACTATCTTCGATGCGGTCATTTTTTCGACGAATGTCCTTATATCCGGAACCTTCGGGTTCTCACCGCCCGCAAGAGCGACAAGCTCACCGAGAGCCTTCGCCTCTTTTTCACATTCCTCATCGGTCATGCCCTTTTCCTTGGCATCGGCAAAATTGTCGAGCATATCGGATATTACCTTCGAAAGCGTCTCTGCCGTTTCCTTTTTGCCGCATATCTTTTCAAGTGCTTCGGCATCGACGACAGCCTTGATGAAATCGATCGAGGCGGGCGTTGCCGACTTTATAAGCGAAGTTGTCGCCTCGTTCAGGCTCTCGCTGTCCTTGCCGCCGTCCGAATCGGCAAGCTTCCCGACCGCATCAAAAGTATCCGAAACCGAGTTCAGCACCGATTCATAAGATTCCTTTTCGGCATGCTCGCCGAGCGTTTTTGCGACCTCCGCCGCCTTTTTCGCGCCGATCCCGGTCGCACTCTTTACTTCTTCGGTCTGGAGCAGGAGCGCAACCGTATCCGGAATCGCATCCTTGCCGAAAAGCTCACTCTTCGAAAGTGCGTCAAGCGACTTGCCGAAAGCTTTGAGCAACTCCTTCGGATCGGTATTCTTCGAGTCTCCGATGCTTTCCGCGCCCGTGATCGAGCAGATCGCCTCCGCAAGCAGATCGGCTTCTCTTTCGGGATCCTTTACACCAGATTTTTTAAAGAGCAGATCGGCGACGGTAACAATCGGGCAGGCATCCGCAAAGTTTTCCTTGTCCGAAAGATCGAGCGGCTTGCCGTCATCGTCGGTTACAAGCGATTTTTCGCAGGCGTCGGCAAGAACCTTGCCGACATCCGCTCCGCTCTCCCCCGCAAGTGCGATTATCTGCCCGGCATTTTCCTCCGACAAATCAAATCCGTGATCCGAGAAAACCTGTGCAAGTTCTGCCGCATCCTTCTTTTCTATCGCCCGTTCAACCCCGGAAATAAAACCGTTATAGAGCGCATTACCGTTTTTCGGCACATCCAGTGCCGCCAGCGCATCGGTGAGTCCTGCATTGAGCAGGTCGATCATTCTTTCCTCGTTGTGTCCGTTGTCAAGGAAGACCTCGATCACGTCCGACACGAAATCGCGGTCGGACATCATCTTTTTGATATTTATTTCCTTGCCGCCGAACAGATATTCATTGTTTATGCATGCCGAAAACAGCCTGCATACCATGCCCGCATCGGCTCTTATGCTGTCGGGGGTGGATTCCGCCGCATATTTTACGAAAAATGCGGCAATTTCGCTCTCACCCTTTTCGGTCGTACCGTCGGCGGCTTTTCTCATTACCTCGCTGATGATTGCGGGAGCTGCGGTACTCTTTGCAAACGATTTGCCGAAGCGGTCAAGCCGTCTGCCTGTCTCGGCAGTGCTTATATTGCTGTCGGATGCCGCCGACGCAAAACGCAGTGCGTCTCCGATCA
>CALBLD010000124.1 GCA_937895775.1 uncultured Clostridia bacterium | reverse complement strand
ATCTTCCCAAAATGCAGGAGGCTTTCGACGGATATTTCAACATGTTTGAAACATGTATACGGAATATGTGCTTTGTCGGGAAAAATCTCGATATATCGGCAGAACAAGCAGGAAAACTGAGGGCGATATCGTCTTACAGCAGCGGTTTGCGTGATATTATGGAATTTTGCATCAGGCTTTCATTGATTGAAGCGTTGTTCACGGATAAAACAGTTTTCGTAATAATGGATGACCCGTTTGTAAATCTTGACGATGTCAATACATCACTTGCTTTGTCTGTTCTGGAAAAAATATCTGCTAAAATTCAGATAGTCTATATGACATGCAGTAAATCACGTATCCCTGAAAAAGTCTGAGTGCGGAAATTTCCGCACCCGGACTTTTAGTCTTGACTTTTTCAAAATATGTGCTATAATCATACAAAAAACGGACAGTTCGTAACCATCCTGTCCTAAAACAAAACTACGGAACTTTTTTGGCGCCGTGAGGCGCTTTTTTGTTCGTCTGCGCAAAGGATAAATCTTATGATCAATGAATTACTTCTGCTATTGTCACTTGTTTTTATTTTCGGTGCTGTTATCGTCGCATATCGATTGTTCGGTAAATCCGGCTTGTATGCAATGACGGTCATATCTACGGTTTTAGCCAACATTGAAGTTTTGATTCTCATAAAAGCATTTGGTATGGAGCAAACGCTCGGGAATGTCTTTTTTGCCGCAACGTTTCTTATTACCGATATTCTCAGTGAAAATGAAGGCAAGAAAGAGTCTACCCGCGCGGTAAAGATCGGAATATTTACCGCCATATTTACAATGATTGCAAACGGATTCTGGTTTCTGTTTGTACCATCGGAAAATGATTTTATATCTCCCGCTTTGAGGACGGTTTTTTCGAACACTCCGCGCATGCTGGCTTCAAGTCTTATTGTGTATGCAATAACGCAGAGATTTGACGTGTGGTTGTACCATAAGTGGTGGGAATTCACAACAAAGAAAACAGGAAATTCGCACGCATATCTCTGGATCAGAAATAATGGCTCAACACTTATTTCGCAGCTTATAAATACTGTTCTTTTCAACTTATTTGCATTTGTCGGTATATATGATGTCAGAACGCTTATCTCGGTAATAGCCTCAGGGTATGTTATCTTTATATTTACATCTCTTCTTGATACACCCGCGGTTTATATTGCTAGGAAATGAAAGAAAAAGGGAAGATTCCCGAATAATCAGCTTAAAAAAACAAAAAAAGTCTTGCCAAAAAACAAAAAATATGTTATCATATAAATATAATAACTCGGGCGGATTTTTTCGCTCTAATGACATAAGGAGAAACAAATATGAAAATCCTCGTTATAAACGCGGGAAGCTCGTCTCTCAAATATCAGCTTTTTGACATGCCGAGCGAAAAAGTACTTG
>CALBLD010000123.1 GCA_937895775.1 uncultured Clostridia bacterium | reverse complement strand
CACGGCGAAAACATGGGTTCGATTCCCGTACGGGTCACCAGATAAAAGAACGCACACGGTTGTGTGCGTTTTTTGCATATAAAGGGCTATTGTTTAAAAAGCACAATTTATCCTTGCATATTATAATTTTTTCGTAAAACTTGCATTTTTAACTCTGATAAAAAATATTTTTTTGAAAATAATGCTTTTTCCAAAAAAAATACGCAAAGCAAAGGAATCTGAAAATGTATAATGCAATTGTGGGACAGTCAGGCGGACCGACAGCCGCAATAAACGCAACACTGGCGGGAGTAATTACAGCCGCTGTTGAGTCGCCGAATATCGGAACACTTTTCGGGGCGCAAAACGGCATCGAGGGAATACTTGATAACAGGATGCTGGATCTCGGAAAAATGTTTGAAAAAGACGACGGTAGTATTGATCTGTTAAAGCTGACTCCCGCTGCCGCCCTCGGTTCGTGCCGGATAAAATTACCCGCGATTGATGATAAAGAAAAATCGGATGTTTACAGAAGGATTTTCGACAGGCTGAAGGAAAACAACATCGGATACTTTTTTTACATCGGCGGTAATGACTCAATGGATACGGTTGATAAGCTTTCGGCTCTGGCGGAAGACTACGGAGCCGGGTATATGCGGTTTATCGGTGTTCCGAAGACGATCGATAATGATATCTGTGAAACCGATCATACCCCGGGGTACGGCAGTGCCGCAAAATATATCGCGGCAACAATGCAGAGTATATTGTACGACTGCGCGGTTTATACGGTAAAATCGGTGACGATCGTCGAAATTATGGGAAGAGATTCCGGCTGGCTTACATGCTCGGCGGCAGTTCCGAGACTCAACGGTATGGCACCCGATTATGTTTATCTTCCTGAAGTGCCGTTCAGCACAGATAAATTTGTTTCCGATATTAAGAAAGCTCATAAGATTCACCCCAATGTTGTCGTTGCGGTTTCCGAAGGAATCAGATTTGCCGACGGCAGATATGTGGGTGAAAGCAATCAGAACGGTGCCACCGATGTGTTCGGGCATAAATATCTTGCGGGTGCCGGAAAAACTCTTGAAATGATCGTAAAAAATGAGATCGGATGTAAGGTCAGATCGTTTGATCTCAGCCTGCCGCAGAGATGCGCATCGTTTGCACTTTCGCAAACCGATATAGATGAGTCGTTCGGAGTCGGCAGATTTGCCGTCGAAGCGGCAATCGACGGAGAGAGCGGTGTGTTTATAACATATGTGCGCCACGAATCTCCTTATCGTGTAACATATAAGCCGATAAAAATAGATAAAGTAGCCAACAGGGTGAAGCAGGTGCCTTCCGATTTTATAAATGCGGAGGGCAACAATGTCACCGATGCGTGCATTGATTATATTGTTCCGCTTATAAGCGGACAACCGAAAATCGAGTATTTGAACGGTATTCCCGCTCATTACAAAATAAAATAACTTTTATGCGAGGTACACAAAATGAACAAGAACTACACGTTTTCAGCAGGACCGTCAATGATACCCGCGGCCGTTCTCAATGAAGCTGCGAAGGGGCTTTGTAACTACAACAACAGCGGCTTTTCCGTTATGGAAATAAGTCACCGATCTCCCGACTTTGAAAAAATACTGTCCGATGCCGAATCCGATCTGAGAGTTCTTCTTGGTATCCCGGATAATTATAAAATATTGTTTCTTCAGGGCGGAGCCACAACGCAGTTTTCTGCCGTTCCGCTGAATCTGCTTTCGGGCAGTAAAAAAGCCGACTATGTCGTTACAGGTCTGTTTTCCAAAAAGGCTTACACAGAGGCACAAAAGTACGGAGATATCCGTCTTGTTGCTTCGTCCGCAGACAAAAACTTCACGTATATTCCGAAGTTGTCGAGAGATGATTTCAGACCGGATGCGGATTATGTGCATATCTGCTTCAACAATACTATTTACGGTACAAAATGGGGATATATCCCGGATACGGGCGATATTCCGCTCGTCGCCGATATGTCGTCATGTATTCTTTCGGAGCCGATTGATGTTTCGAAATTCGGACTGATTTATGCCGGCGCTCAGAAGAATATGGGACCTTCGGGAGTTACTCTTGTTATTGTTCGCGATGATCTTATCGGTCATATGCGCGAGGACGCACCGACCATTTTTGATTATAAGCTTATGGCTGACAATAACTCTATGTATAATACGCCTCCGTGCTGGAGCATTTATATGGCAGGACTTGTCTATAAGTGGGTTATTTCGATGGGCGGCGTGTCTGCAATGAGTGAGCTGAACCATAAGAAAGCAAAGCTTATGTACGACTATCTTGACAGTCAGGATTATTATATAAACAATGTTCAGCCGGACGCACGCTCCATAATGAATGTTACGTTTGTAACAGGCGATCCCGAGATCGACAAAGCATTTGTAAAGGAAGCATCCGAAGCCGGCTTCAAAAGCCTTAAGGGTCACAGAAGCGTCGGCGGTATGAGAGCATCCATATATAATGCAATGCCTTATGAGGCTGTTGAGGGACTTGTTGAATTTATGGACGCGTTTTCGAAAAAGCATCCCAAAAAGGAGGGTGACAGGTAATGAATATTAAACTTCTCAATAAAATATCGGCTCATGGAACCGAGCGTTTTGACAGAAAAAAATATGTTGTTTCCGACGCTGTTGAGAATGCCGACGCAATAATGGTCAGAAGTGCTTCAATGCATGATATGACGTTTGACTCTTCGCTTCGGGCAATTGCAAGAGCCGGTGCGGGAGTAAACAATATACCCGTTGAAAAATGTGCCGAAAAGGGAATTGTTGTGTTCAATACGCCGGGTGCAAATGCAAATGCGGTGAAGGAACTGACCGTAGCCGCCCTGCTTCTCGCATCGCGCGATATATATGCCGGTGTGCAGTGGGCATCGACACTTACCGAAAACGTAGCCGCAACTGTCGAAAAGGGAAAATCGAAGTTTGCGGGTGTTGAACTTCGCGGAAAGACTCTCGGTGTTATCGGACTCGGCGCTATCGGCGTGCTTGTTGCCAATGCGGCAGTAAGCCTCGGCGCTATCGGCGGCATGGTTGCAAATACCGCGCTTGAACTGGGAATGAAGGTTATAGGATTTGATCCGTTTATGTCTGTTGACGCCGCATGGCGGCTTTCCTCGGCTGTGGAAAAGGCTGTGAATTTTGATGAAATATATGAGCGCAGTGACTATATAACCCTTCATGTTCCGGCAACAAAAGAGACGAAAGGTATGATAAATTCGGAGACAATCGCAAAAATGAAGAACGGCGTGCGGATCGTGAATATCGCAAGAGCCGATCTTGTAAATGAAGCTGATATCAAAGCGGCGATCGATCAGGGAAAGGTTGCAAAATACGTTGTTGATTTTCCGACGGAGGCGACCGTGGGTGTCCCGGGTATAATTACTATACCTCACCTCGGAGCATCAACCGAAGAATCGGAGGATAACTGTGCGGTTATGGCTGCCGATCAGCTTATTGACTATCTTGAAAACGGAAATATAAAGAACAGCGTCAATTATCCGACGGTCGTGCTTGATCGCGGAAACTGTTCGAGAATATGCCTGCTTCATAAAAATATTCCCGCAATGATTTCATCGGTTGCGACAAAGCTTGCCGGGAGAGGGCTTAATATCGAGCATATGCAGAACGCTTCGAAGGGTGAATACGCATATACGGTAGTTGATGTTGACGAAAAAATTCCGGATGATATCGTGAACGATTGCCTTGCCATTGACGGCATGATCCGTGTGTTTGCAATAAATAACTGAATATAGCTTTACACGATGATTCGGCAGAGAAAAAATTTCTCTGCCGAATTTTTATTGCCGAAATTGTATAGTTTGTACAAAATTATATAAATTATAACGGGCATATTGACAAATTCGTTTTTATTATGTAGAATGTAATTGGTAAAATAAACATATGAGAGGCGATTGTGGATGAAGTAGTATTGATAACTAACCAATGTGTAAAATATAGGCAGATAAAAATCTTTGATTAAAAAAGGAGCGTTTGTATGAAGCATATAATAAGATCGTTAGCTATCCTGATTCTGCTTTCACTTGTTCTTACGGGATGCAAATATAATGACGATGATGTAGACGGCAATGAGAAAAAGGAAGAATCTCCTTACGGTAACTATGATTATTCTTTGAAGCCGTATTTTGCGAAAACTGGACCGAGAGGACATTATACGACGGTATATCAGAATTATGCATTCGGAGTCAATTCGGAAGTAACGCTCTCATATGTCGATCTTTCGGATCTGAAAAGGGAAATGAGAAGCTATAAACGCAGCGAGGAAGAATATGAACACAATGGCTTTCTCGGTCAGACGCATATCAAGGTTTGCAATGAAGAGCACGCAAATCCCGATGACTGTCCCGCTTTTTTATACGGTTCGTATTTGTTTCTTCTTGATGCATACGAAAGTGCAGGCTCATATCCTGTTTTTTATATCACACAACAGAAAAAAGGTGCAAAATCCGATTCCGAGCCGTATTATCTTTACAGATACAGTCTTTTAAGTAACATCAAAGAAGAACTTTGCAGGCTGAAAGGCAAACCGTCAAGTATGATGACATACGGCGATTATATTTATGTATCCGAAGTTTGTGGGACAAGTGATTATGCGATTGAAGCGATCAATAAGAAAACAAAAGAAGTAACATCTGTGTCGATCGATAAAAAACGAATCGAGCCGATCCATGCAGACGGAGATAAGGTCTACTTCTATGAATGGCTGACAGGTACGCTCTATGTCTCGGATCGGGAGCTTACAGAATATAAACCGATTTTTACACCTCCGGAATTATATACCGTAAGAGTAACCGAAAGAGACATCGGGACGTTTATAAACGGCGGTTATATATATTTCAGAGACGATTACGAGAAAAGACCGGTAGCTGTTCCACGCACCGAACCGGTGCAGTATATAACTCCGTTTGTTTACAATATAAAAAGAGTACCGCTCGATAACCCGGATGCGGAGAGTGAGATCGTAGCAAAAGATGTTTTTGAAATGTGTGATCACGGCATATACGGGAACTATTTCTATTTTACACCGTTCGACCCCAAGGAGCATACTAACGCTAATTGCTATTTCAACTTCAGCAACGGCAGACTTTGCAGAACAGACCTTAAAACGCTTGAAACGGAAGATTTCATAAGCGATTCAGGGTTGTTTTTCGGAGAAACCCTTGATTTAACATACATAAACGACCGTTGTATAATTACAAAGATCAAACCAGTAACGGAAAAGGGACTTTTTATTACCGAAGGCGATTCAATAGTATATAGAGTATTATACGACTTCAAGACAAACGAGGTTTATTATGTTGACGATGCCGAAGGTTCCGGCTTCATAGTCAAACCAATGCCGGGATAAGAGAGAAAATAGTTCGGCAAGGCAAAGTTGCCGTCTGTCAAAAATTTGCTGCGTAAATTGTATACATTTTACAAAAATATATAAAATACAAAGAATATATTGACAAACATGCTTTTGTTGTGTAAAATGAAATTGGTAAAAAAAACATGTGAGAGGTGATTATGGATGAGGTAGCATGAAGTCGCAAATGACAGAACGAAGTTTAAAAACCGGTAAAAAAATAAAAAAGTAAAGGAGAATAATTCCATGAAAAAAATTATTTCGGTTTTAATTCTTGTATCGATTCTTGTTTCTTTCGCACTCGTCCCCGTTCATGCTGCCGAAAGCAGCAATGACAATTTACCGTATTGCTTTTATTATGAATTTGAAGATTCACTTGGTACGTATTTTTGTACACAATTTTTTATTGAACATACAGGTCAGACCTTTCACAGAGGTCATGTAACAGGAAATTTGTTTACAAGTAGTACGGTGCCTACTAACGACCACGTTTATATGAATAATTTGTTCGGCGTCAGGTATAACACATCGGAATCGACGAATTTCACGGGAAAAAGCTATGTAATTGATTTAAATTATTTGGACGGAAACCATAACTATTTTTACAGTATGGATCCTGAATATATTTACAATTTTGACGAAACAAAGGTTGTAAACTATGTTTTGGGTTGTACATCAATCTCGGAGGATCACTATCCGAGTATTCCGACCGAAGATTTTACTCGTTATCCAGGAATCAAGAGCGGTTACAGAAGCTTGGTTACCGGTGAAGTCTACGCATATACAATAAGAAAGACGCTGTCGCAGATTCTCAGCCATGGACACGATTATCTTGATGAGTTGGAATAATTTATTGCAAAATATGGGCGGAAATCCGCCCATATTTCAGCTGATGATTGTTTATAATGATTTATGTTATTAAAAAGGAGTATTTGTATGAAGCACATAATAAGATCGTTATGTATTCTTATTCTCCTGTCACTTGCCCTGACCGGATGCAAATATAATGATGATAACATCGATAATAACAATAATAATGATAATAACGGACAGGAGGAAAAATGCCCTTACGGCAACTACGATTATTCGCTCAAGCCGTATTTCAGTTATTACAGCGGTCTCGGAAGTCCGATGGTATATCAGAACTTCGCTTTTTATGTCGATAAAGACAGTGTTATTGTTTATACCGATCTTTCAAACCTACAAAGAGAAATGAGGGAATACAGCAAAAAACGCACACAGGATGAAATCAGATATAACGGTAAGCTCGGTCAGCCCAAGCATCCGGTTTGCAATGAAGAACATACAAATATGAGAGATTGTCCCGCATATGTCAACGGAATAATTGCGCTTGATGCTTATGAAAGCGGCGGTTCATATCCGGTGTTCTACCAGGCGACACTCGATGCAAATTCGGTCGGTTCGTCAAATTATTGTTTGTACAGATACAGCGGTTCTTCAAACACAAAGGAAAAGGTAAGCGGGCTTAAAGGCAAACCGAACTTTTTCATGACATACGGTGACTATGTATTTGTGTCCGAAACATACGGAAAGGATCAGTGGATAATTGAATCGGTAAACAAAAAAACCGGTAAAACCGTTGAACTGAACTTCGGAGACAAACGAATACAGCCGATGCACGCCGACGGGGATAAATTCTACTT
This sequence comes from uncultured Clostridia bacterium, assembly GCA_937895775.1. Taxonomy (GTDB): domain Bacteria; phylum Bacillota; class Clostridia; order Oscillospirales; family CAG-272; genus CAKSQF01. The sequence goes on along the minus strand of CALBLD010000123.1, from coordinate 228 downwards.
TTTTGAGTGGTTGTCCGGTACGGTTTACGTCACCGATATGGAACTCGGCGAATACAAAGCAATATTCACGGCACCTGAAATATATGAAATTACTCCCGGCGACATGAATGTCGGTTTGTTTATCCATAATGGGTATATTTATTTCAGAGCCGATTACGAAAAGAAGGAGGTTCCAACGACAAGTCCGGAAGTGAACCTCTACCCGCTTGCCTATAATATAAGACGCGT
>CALBLD010000122.1 GCA_937895775.1 uncultured Clostridia bacterium | reverse complement strand
GATCTGCTTGCGCTGTCCACAAACGGCTCACCCACGATTCACAGCTATTTCCAGTGTCTTGCGCTAAGCAGACTCGGTAAAGACGAAGAATGTGCCGACCTTGCAAACGATCTCCGCAGAATCGGAAACGACAAGATCAGAAACGCCGCTGTCAACGACTACTACGGCGTCGGTTCTCCCGCGTACTCGCCTTTCTCATATGACATTGTGAAAGCGCACACGCTCGCCGGCTGTCAGCTCCTCGGATTTGCGTCACTTCTCAGTGGTGATGAAGACGAGACCGACAAAATCATTTCAAAGCTTGAAGCCATTGATGTCTCCGACTTTGCCACGGCACTGCTGAAAGAAATGGCAAACTCATGAAATACAGAGCGAAATTCGAAGAAGAGCTGACATTTATAAAAAGCGGCGATTTCGTTGCGGGATTCTCTCCCGCAATGGGCGGAGGCTGTTACAGCCTCCGCTCCGCATCGGGCGACATTGACATTCTGCGCCATCCCGAAACCGACATGAGCGAAATATGGGACAATCCGTTTCTCTACGGAAATCCGATTCTTTTCCCTCCTAACAGGATACGCGGCGGTTCTTTCCGCTTTGAAGGAAGAGACTACAATTTCCCGATAAACGAAGAAAGCACCGGTTGTCACATACACGGCAGTCTTTACAGGACGCGCTTTGCGGTCGATGCCCTCGGAGAGGACAACATAAGCTTTCGCTTTTCGGCAGAAGAAGGAGAATATCCCGGATTTCCTCATGCGTTTGAAATAATCCGTTCATACAGGCTTGAAGGCTCTGCGCTTTGCGAAAAGCTTTCGGTCACAAACAGATCGGAAAGAAACATGCCGTTCATGCTTGCCTATCACACGACATTCAGATTGCCGTTTGCCGCAGGTTCGGACCGCAGAAACATCCGTCTTTACATGCCTGTCGTGCGCGAGCATCTTCGGGACGCAAATTTTCTGCCGACGTGCGAATATCTGTACAATGACGAAAAGATACTTGCATTGAACGGCGACGGTTTTGCTCCCTGCGGCAGATCGGTTTCGGCGTTCTATCGTGCAAAAAAAGATCCGATAAGGCTTTACGACGACAAAAGCGGTGTAGGTATATGTTACAGTTCGGACGAAGCCTTCGGTTACCGTATGCTCTGGAAAGGCAGTGATGACGGCTTTATCGTAACAGAGCCGCAGACCTGTGCGATCGACTGCTTCCACATCGATCAAAATCCCGAGGACAGCGGTCTTCTGGTGATAGGTCCCGGAGAGACCGGAATCTTTTCGACCGAAATCTCTTTTGAGAGCAAAAAAGCAAACTGAAATCATGTTACAATTACATGCACCCCGATGGCTGAAATCCTTCGGGGTGCATAGTTTATTTATTCTTTTCGTTTTTATCATCGACAAGTGCGAGTATTTCCTCCGGACTGTCGGCAAGTGCGGTTGCACCGTTGGCATTAAGGAATGCCGCCGATCTGAAACCCCATGTTACCGAAATACAGGATGTACCTGCATTTTTTGCGGTCTGAATATCCACATCGCTGTCTCCGACATAAACCGTTCTTTCGGGAGTACTTCCGAGTGTTTTCAGTGCCGCAAGCACACTGTCGGGCGCGGGTTTACGCCTGACCCCCTCCGATTCGCCGATCGCAATCGGAACCTCCGGGAAAAAGTCGGCGCACAGTTCCTTTACCGCAAAATCGACCTTATTGGAGACAATAGCGAGTTTATATCCGCGTTCCGAAAGTCCCGAGAGCAGTTCTTTTATCCCTTTGTACGGCATGGTATTATCGCGGCAATGCTCTCCGTAATACTCCTTGAAATCGGCAAGCGTCACATCGAATTTAGGATTTTTTCTGCCGTCGGGGATCGATCTTTCGATCAGCAGTCCGACTCCGTTTCCGACTGCCTTTCTGACCTGATCTTCGGTCCGCCTTTCAAATCCGTTCTTTTCGAGCGCATGGTTTGTTGCGATGGTAAGATCGGTCAGTGTATTGAGAAGTGTTCCGTCAAGATCGAAGACAAATGTATCTCTGCCCTTCACCGCTCTTCTGTCGCTGTATTCGGGCATCACCTTATCCTTGAACATTATTCCGATAAGTCCTATAACAGCGGCGACCGTCAGGATTATCAGCGATTTTACGAGATTTCCGTCGGATATTGCGTCCCCGAGATATACCATCAGAAATATTGACGGTATTCTTGCGAGCGAAGCAAGCACCACAATGTTTCTCGGCTTCGCCCCTGTGAACGGGGCAAAAAAGGTCACGAGATCCTTGGGCGTCCCCGGGACAAGGAAGAGCAGAAACAGCAGTGCGTCACGGCTTGATGAATTATGAAGAAATCTGAGTTTTTCAAACCCCTTGGAATTTATAAATTTATTTACAAACGACATGCCGAAGCGTTCCACGCACCATATGATAAGCATTGTTCCGAGAGCGGTTGACACTATCGTAAGCAGTGTTCCGAGAACAGGTCCGAACATGAAGCCCATCATAACCGCAACCGGTCCGCCCGGGATCGGAGCAAGTATCATCTGGAATATCTGAAGCAGCATCATCAGAATATAGCGTATCGGTCCGAGCTTTCTCAGAGCCGCATCGGCAGCGGCAAGTGCCGAATTCAGCTCTTCCTTGTTCATTTTCGCAAGCTTTGCGAGATATGGGACAAGCAGTACGCAGGCAACCACCGACAAAACTATCGCCAGTACAAGAAGAGTTATCTTTATTATTTTTTTTATTCTTGCTTTCTTGTCTTCCATCTTATTTTTACTTCACCTTTTCATGCAATGAATGTAACGTCCTTTATTTTTGCGACCAGTTCTTCACTGCCGTCATTATTTACAAGTACAACCGACGTACCGTTTGAGTACAGAACTCCGTTTTCGGTCACTCTGTATGCAATGACGCCTTTTTTTACCGTAACGTCATTATTTTCGGGTGTGATCCTGTGCAGTTCAAAGGTACGCGGGATATATCCCGGATATTTTTCGCCTTTTGCTTCGTTTGTGCGAAGTTCTTTCGATGCGGAGATAATATTGCCGTCGATGCAGATCTGATCCTCCGAGCGTTTTTTGGTCTTTGTACCTCCGGCAGAGGTAAGATTCTTTCCCGAATACCGTATCGTGAATATGTTGAAAAAACCGACCAATGCGCCGAGAAGTCTGACGGGAGCGCGGAGAATATCAAGAAGGCATCCGCCGAATCCTCTTCCGTTATCACCCGGTCTGAACGGTTTCTTTATGTACCAGAGTGAACCGTCCGCAGTCGTCTGCGGCTTCACGAAATCGTATGCGTTGTCCGACCTCAGTTCGGTGATTTCCCCGGTTTCGATATCGAGCGAGCAAAGGGCAAACGCCGACCTCTCGCGTGCCTCGACAGGAATGTCGTATTGCATATTAAAAAACGGCAGTCTGCCGCTTGCCTCCCCGACTTCCGCAGACCGATCATCATCCGCCCCTGAAAGTCCCGCGCCGCTGAAACAGATCACATTTTTCTTATTCTTTGACCAGACCGGGTAAATCTCAAGGCTGTCTCCTTCTGTCATCATCCGACAATCCGCATCGTCGCGGCGTTTTATGCCGATATGCGACTCTCCCGCAAATGCGGCTGACACGCAGATGTCGCCATCCCGACTGATATCGAAATCCGAATATCTGTACTCACGATCGGAAAGCACTATACCCTCATCGGTATCTCTGAAGGTTCTTTTGCTGTAAATCCCGCAGACACCATCAATATTCAGCGAATAAATGAGACGATCATCCGAAAAGCCGACACAGCACACCTTTGAGCTTATCGACGCAACCGCGGATTCAACGGTCTCCGGGTTCACCGTCCCCATGAAAACCGCTCCGCTTCCGCTTTCCTTCCATTCGTTTTTTCTGATACGATCCTTGACGTGTGCGACATACTTTTCCGCCACGCCGCTCGGAACCGCATGCTCCTTTTCGCCGTCAAAAAGGAAAAGTTCGCCGTTTGCTATATAAAAGAATGAATTATTTCGATCAGTCATGACAAATCCCCAAAAAGTCGTTTGCTGACAGTATAACACAGTCGCATGCCATTTTCCAACATCTTTTGTTAATTTTCGTTGAATTTTAAAACAAATCGTCATTTTCACTTGAAATATCGACGAAAATAGGCTATCATATTCAAAAAAGGAGTGATATCCCCATGAAACTGAAACGCGGCAAACTGCTCCTCGGCAATGAGGACAAAATGGTATTCAAAAACAAAATGGCAACTCTTATCTGCCTTGACGGACTGATATACATAGTTAACGACGATATTCTGCAAAAGTCAGCCGAGGAAATCGACAAGCTCGATCCGCTCAGAGCGAAAAACCGCGCCTGCGCTCTGTTCGGCAATGCGCACAGCGTCCGTGTCGGCAAAAAGAACAAGTTATACATAGGGGACGCGCCCGATGTCGTCAGCCTCTTTGACTGCGAATTTGAGATATTCGGGATTGACGACGGAATCTGTGCGATCATTCCCGAGGGAAAATCGGCATCCGACATACACTTCTTCGAAAAATATCTGAAAGGCTGAAATTTTTTTCCGAACCTATTGAAAAGTACGGACAAACGATATATAATTGTCGGGTGACATCAAAGCAGTAAGGAAGTCAAAGTAATGAAACCCGCAAAAAGCATTTTGTTTTTCCGCAACATAATATCATTTATCAAAAAGAATACCGTAACCTGCATTGCTTTTGCGGCGGCGGCAATCACATCTTTCATTATCCCGCCCGACAGCCGATATATCGGATATTTTGATTTAAAGACCCTCTCCTGTCTCTTCTGCGTACTGGCTGTGGTCTGCGCACTGAAAAACATCAATTTTTTCTACATACTTGCCCGCCGCATAATCCACATATTCGGGAACGCACGCGCGGCAATAATCGCGCTTGTCTACATAACCTTTATCGGGTCGATGCTTATCGCAAACGACATGGCACTTCTGACTTTTCTCCCGCTCGGTTATTTTGTTCTTGTGACAACGCACAAAGAAAAGTACATGGCGTTCACCTTCATAATGCAGAACATTGCGGCAAATCTCGGAGGGATGCTCACCCCGTTCGGAAATCCGCAGAATCTTTATCTTTACAGCAGATTCGACATCCCCGACGGTGAATTTATAAAAATAATGCTGCCCCCGTTTCTGCTTTCGGTAATCATGATTACCGTCTGCTGTACAGTTGCAATAAAGTCCGAACCGCTCGAAATAACCGACGATCACATACGTCCCGACCCGAAGCGCACCCTACTTTACCTTTTACTTTTTGCTCTGTCTGTTATAATTGTATTCAGACGCATTCCTTATGCTATCGGACTGATCGTAATCCCCGCCGTACTGTTTTTTGCCGACAGAAAGGCTCTCAAAGCAGTCGATTATCCTCTTCTTCTCACCTTTGTTTTCTTTTTCATATTTGCGGGCAATATGGCGAGAATCGATGCGGTAAGGAACTTTTTTTCGGGTCTTCTCGAAAAAAACACGCTTCTGGTCAGTGTACTCTCCTGTCAGATCATCAGCAACGTACCGTCAGCCATTCTTTTGTCGCAGTTTACCGAAAACTATGCCGATCTGCTCGTCGGGGTCAACATAGGCGGCACGGGAACGCTGATCGCGTCACTTGCAAGCCTTATAACCTTCCGCGAATATGTCAGACACAATCCCGGAAAGGCAGGGCGGTATATTGCGCTTTTCTCGGCATACAATTTCGGATTTCTCTTCATTCTTGTTATTTTTTCGGAGCTTATCAAGCGTATATAATCGCAAAATCCCGCAGAACCGACAGTTCTGCGGGATTTTGCACATAAAAATTGTACAGACCGCGAAAAAAGCCGCGGTCTGTATTTTTTAAAGCGTAAAGCTTATATTTTATCTTTCGAAAAACTTCTTACGGGGTCTGCGTGCCGGACGTTCGCCGTCTTCGCCTTCCGAGTGGTCAGCACGTACCGGGCGCGAGCCTCTGTCGTCATTCTCAGCCTTCGGAAGAAGTGCCTTGCGCGAAAGGTTGAATCTGCCCTTATCATCGATGCCCATGAACTTGACTGTTATTTCGTCACCTTCCTTTACGACATCCTCGACCTTTTCAACAAACTGATTTGAAAGATCCTTGATATGGCACATACCCTCTTTACCGGGTGCAAACTCGACGAATGCGCCTATCGGGATGATACGTGTTACCTTTCCGGTATAAACTGCGCCGACCTCCGGCTCGAAGCAGATTGCATCAATTGCAGCCTTTGCCTTGAGTCCGCTCTCGGC
>CALBLD010000121.1 GCA_937895775.1 uncultured Clostridia bacterium | reverse complement strand
GCTCTCCCTTTTCTGCATAGACAGCACGAACATCACACACGAGCATTGGATCAGAATTGCTGCTGCGATAAAAGAAAACTATGACTTCTACGACGGGTTTGTGATTACACACGGCACCGACACCATGGCATACACCTCCGCCGCTCTGTCATACATAATACAACGCAGTCCGAAGCCGATAGTTCTCACCGGATCCCAGAAATCAATCTATCTGCGGGACACCGACGCAAGAAACAATCTGATCGGCGCGTTTATGTATGCGGCAAGCGATTATGCGTGCGGGGTCAGCGTGGTTTTTGACGGAAAGGTGATAATCGGCACCCGTGCGAAAAAAACGAGGTCGAAATCGTTCAACGCATTTTCATCCATTGACTTTCCCGAGCTTGCACACATACGCGATCGGAAAATAATAAACTATATAAGCGAAAAATCCGACGGGCGACCTGTTTTTTACGAAAAGCTCGACCCGGAAATATTCGTATACAAGCTGATTCCGGGTGCCGATTCATGGATTCTTGACGGGCTTTCGGGCAGATACCGCGCGATTGTCATCGAATCTTTCGGCGTAGGCGGTATTCCCTGCTATGCAAACGGCGATTTCATCGGCGCACTGAAGCGGCTTATCGGCTCGGGCGTCACCGTTGTAATGACGACGCAGGTATCGCACGAGGGCAGCGACATGGAAATCTACGAGGTCGGCATGTCGGCAAAAGAGTCGCTCGATCTTATGGAAGCATATGACATGACGCTTGAAGCTATCACGACGAAGCTCATGTGGATTCTCGGGCAAACCGATGATCCCAAGAAAATCAGAGAATTGTTTTACACACCAATATCTCACGACATAATAAACTGAAAATCAGAGGAAATCAAATGAAATACAGAAGCACAAGAGAAAATAAGGAAGAAATATCGGCTGCCGAGGCAATAAAGAAGGGGTTATGCGATGACGGCGGGCTTTACATGCCCACCGTTTTCCCCGAAATATCCGAACAGATGTGGGAAAAGCTGATAGGTGCGGACTATCCCGAACGCGCGGCGACAATCCTCTCGCTTTATCTGCCCGAATACGGCTACGACAGGCTTTTAAGCGATGCGCGCGCTGCATATTCGGACAAATTCGACGGAGAGATTGCTCCTGTCAAAAAGCTCGACGAGCATCTGTACGTCCTTGAACTCTGGCACGGTCCCACGTCGGCGTTCAAGGACATGGCGCTTCAGATAATGCCGAGACTGCTTTCCGGTGCGTTGTCGATCACTGGGGAGCAGAAAAAAGCTCTGATTCTCGTCGCCACTTCCGGCGACACCGGCAAAGCTGCGCTTGAAGGCTTCCGCGATGTACCGCAGACCGCGATATCGGTATTTTATCCCGATCACGGTGTATCCGATACGCAGAAGCGTCAGATGCAGACGCAGGAAGGTTCAAACGTAAACGTCACTGCGATAGACGGAAACTTCGATGACGCGCAGACGGGTGTAAAAAAGCTGTTTGCCGACACAAAATACCGCTCCGAGCTTGAAGAAAAGGGGATTTTTCTGTCATCCGCAAACTCGATAAACTGGGGCAGGCTCGTCCCGCAGGTCGTTTACTACGTATCGGCATACTGTGATATGGTAGCAAACGGACGTATCGGCTTCGGCGACAAACTTGACATCTGTGTTCCGACGGGAAACTTCGGCAACATCCTTGCCGCATACATCGCAAAAAAGATGGGACTCCCGATCGGGAAGCTGATCTGTGCATCAAACGACAACAATGTTCTCACCGATTTTCTGACAACCGGAACCTACGACAGAAACCGTCCTTTTCATGCGACCGTATCTCCGTCAATGGACATATTGATCTCGTCAAATCTTGAACGACTGATCTGCCTTACCGCAGGACACGAACGTTGTTCGGAATACATGCGTGAGCTTACCGCAAACGGCAGATACACGGTAGACGGCAGTGTTCTTGAAGCCATAAACTCCGATTTTGTCGGAAAATGGTGCGACGAGGCTGATTGTCTTGCCGAAATCGCTTCCGTTTTCGAACGCTATGCCTACCTTTCTGACACTCACACGGCGGTTGCTTTCAAGGCTGCCGAAATGTATGCGGAAGAGCGAACTGAAAAAGACAGACCGATACTTGTCGTATCGACCGCGTCTCCCTACAAATTTGCGCCTGCGGTCTGCCGTGCGCTCGGTCTTGAAAGTACCGGAGAGGACAGCGAACTGTTTATGCGTCTCTCCGATTACACCGAAACAACGATTCCCGCACCTTTATGGTCGGTCATCTCAAAGAACATCCGCTTCCACAGTCTTGTGAAAGCGGACGAAATGAAGTCTGCCGTGAACAGCTTTATTGATTCTTTGGTTTAAAGGTCGCGCAGACGGTATCCGACGAACTGTTTGCAAATGTCGGACCCACTGCCACCGTATCGGCGGTACAGTCACATTCTCCCCTGTGGAAGCTGCAATTCTTTACATTACAGACAATCTTTTTGTTTTTCGTTTGTTTACCGTTTTCTCCGGTTTCCATCAGTAATCACCTCTCGGAAAAAGTATTGCTCAAAAACGGTCCGACTATTCGGACATAGTGCTGAAAGAAAGGCAATAAATGGCACTTTATATTCTCTCGGACACTCATCTGTCCACCGGAGTCGGCAAGCCGATGGACATCTTCGGTTCGCGCTGGAAGGATCACGACCGCAAGATCGTATCAAACTGGAAGGACTCTGTCACCGACAACGACACAGTCATAATCGGCGGTGACATATCATGGGGTATTTCGCTCGACGAAGCCGCAGACGATCTGCGGCTGATCGCATCACTGCCCGGCAGGAAGATATTCCTGCGCGGCAATCATGATTACTGGTGGAACACTCTTTCCAAAAACCGCGCGTTTTTATCGGCGAACGACATAACAAACATTGAATTTTTACAGAACAACGCGATAGAGCGCGACGGATTTGTAATCTGCGGCACCCGCGGATGGTACAGTGACAGCACAAACGCTCCCGAAAATGCGGATTACGAAAAGATCGTTGCAAGAGAGGCACTAAGACTGCGCATGTCACTTGACGCATCGGTCGGCATGCATGGAGAACGGATCGTGATATTCCATTTCCCGCCTTTGTTCGGGGACTACATTTGCCGTGAGCTTATCGACATTTTACACGAATACGACATCCGCAGATGTTTTTTCGGACACATTCACGGTCTTTACAAAATTCCGGCAACAACGGTTGCCGAAGGAATAGAATTCACGCTGTGTTCGTCCGATTTTCTGAATTTCAGACCATACAGAATAGTCGGTTCGTGACTTTTTGTGTCATTTCGGTTCGGACAGGCGGCAAAATCTTTACTTTTTTCTTTTAAAGTCTTGACAAAAGCTCTCTTTTGTTTTACAATAGCAGAGTATGTGAAATGGTATGACTAAAAACGGAGGATAATAAAATGAGTTTGAAAAATGTAAACAGAGACGAAAAGAACATTGCGGTTCTCGAATGTGAAATTGATGCCGCATCCTTCTCGGCTGCTGTAACCAAATCATACAACAAGAGAAAAGGCGCAATACAGCTCCCCGGCTTCCGCAAGGGTCACGCACCCCGCAATCTTATCGAAAAAATGTACGGCAAGGGATTCTTCTTTGAGGATGCTCTTGAAGAACTGGTTCCGCCGACATACGAAGCCGCGCTCAAGGAGTCCGGCATAAAAGCGGTTTCCGCTCCCGAATATGACGTAAAGTCAGCTTCCGAGGAAGAGGGCGTTGTTTTCACCGCCAAGGTATACACAAAACCCGAAGTCTCGATAGAAGGTTACAAGGGCATTGAAGTAACCCGTCACGAAGACGCCGTTACCGATGAAGCAGTTAAATCCGAGATTGACCGCGTCCGCGAGAGAAACTCAAGAACGACCGATGTTGAGGGACGTCCCGCCAAAGACGGCGACACCGCAAACATCAACTACGAAGGTTTTAAGGACGGCACTCCTTTCGAAGGCGGCAAGGGCGAGGATTTTGATCTGAAGCTCGGTTCCGGAACCTTTATTCCCGGATTTGAAGAAGCGATCGTCGGTCACAATGTCGGCGAGGAATTTGATGTAAATGTCAGCTTCCCCGAGGATTACCACGCAAAGGAACTTGCGGGTGCTCCCGTTGTTTTCAAAACCAAGATCAATGCGATCAAGGAAACCGTTCTTCCCGAATTTGACGACGAATTCGTAAAGGACGTTTCGGAATTCAATACTGTTGCTGAATATGAAGCCGATGTAAAGGCTAAACTTGAAAAAGCAGCTGCCGACAGAGCAGATGCTGCCGTTACCGATCAGGTCGTTGCGGCACTTGTTGAAAAGCTTGTTGCCGACATCCCGGAACCGATGTTTGTCTCCGAGACCGAAAACCAACTCCGCGACTTTGACAGCCGTCTCCAGATGCAGGGACTCAAACTTTCCGATTACATCAAGTACATGGGCATCACCCTTGACCAGCTGCGCGAAAGAATGCGTCCGCAGGCGGAAAGACAGGTAAAGCTCCGTCTTGCGCTTGAAAAGATCGCAGAGCTTGAAAAAATCGAAATCAGCGAAGAAGAGGTTGAGACCGAGCTCAAGCGTCTCTCCGACACATACTCGGTAGAACTTGAAAAGGTCAGATCGCTTGTCGATCCCGAGGATATCAAAGCCGATCTTGCCGCTGACAAGGCTCTGAAGCTCTGCAAGGATGCCGCAGCAGTAAAGGCAGAGGAATAAAAAGCGCACCTTTCCGGGTGCCGGAATAAAAAACAGCAAGGGTGCTTCGGATGTGTAAACCGTTTTACGTTTTCGCATTTACGGTACCCTTATTGCTTATAATGCAGAAATCTACAAAAATCAGCCGATAAACAAAGGAGGCAAACAAATGGCACTTGTACCAACGGTAATTGAAAAAACAGCGGGCGGCGAGCGTGCATACGACATATACTCAAGACTTCTTAACGACAGAATCATATTCCTCTCGGATGAAGTAAACGATGTTACCGCATCGATCGTCGTTGCACAGTTACTTTTCCTTGAAGCTCAGGATCCCGACAAGGACATTTCGCTCTATATTAACAGCCCCGGAGGCTCGGTCAGCGCAGGATTTGCTATTTATGATACAATGAATTTCATAAAATGCGATGTTTCGACCATATGCATAGGACTTGCGGCAAGCATGGGTGCTTTTCTTCTGTCAAGCGGAGCGAAAGGAAAGCGTCTTGCGCTTCCGAACAGCGAAATTATGATCCATCAGCCGCTTGTCGGCGGCATGCAGGGTCAGGCAACCGACATAAAAATCCATGCCGAGCAGCTTATCCGCACGAAGAACAATCTCAACCGGATTCTTGCCGCAAACACCGGCAAGAGCATTGATACTATTGCCGCCGATACAGAGCGCGATAATTTCATGACGGCAACCGAGGCAGCCGAATACGGTCTTATTGACAAAGTAATCGAAAAACGCATCTGAAACTCAAAAAACCGTCCAACGAGGTAACAATGGCTAACGAAACAAACGACAGAACCGAATACAAAAAGAACAGATGCTCATTTTGCGGCAGAACCGAGGATCAGGTCGAATATCTTATTCCCTCTCCTACCGGGGTTTTTATTTGCGACGCATGTGTTGACGTCTGTGTGGAGCTTATAGACGAACAGGAGCGGATAAGCGCAAATCCCGGAGAGGGATTATCGCTCGGCAATCTTCCGAAGCCGATCGACCTGAAGAACACTCTCGATGAATACGTTATCGGACAGGATGCAGCAAAAAAAGCTCTTTGCGTTGCCGTCTACAATCATTACAAGCGGATATTATCAAAATCACAGCTCAAAAAGAGAAAAGGAAAGAAAAAAGGAGCGGTCGATGCTGACGATCAGCAGGTTGAGATATCAAAATCCAACGTACTCCTGCTCGGTCCGACCGGTGTCGGAAAGACCTATCTCGCGCAGAATCTCGCAAAAGCTTTGCAGGTACCCTTTGCGATTGCCGATGCGACAACTCTGACCGAGGCGGGATATGTCGGCGAAGACGTTGAAAACATTCTGCTCCGACTGATCCAGGCAGCCGATTTTGACATTGAACTTGCGGAAAAAGGAATTATTTATATCGACGAAATTGATAAGATAGCCAGAAAAAGCGAAAACCGCTCAATAACGCGTGATGTTTCGGGAGAAGGCGTACAGCAGGCACTTCTTAAAATACTTGAAGGCACTGTCGCAAATGTTCCTCCGCAGGGCGGCAGAAAACATCCCAACCAGGACTTCCTTCACATAAACAC
>CALBLD010000120.1 GCA_937895775.1 uncultured Clostridia bacterium | reverse complement strand
GCAGAACGGTTCCCGCCGGCATGTCGCCCACCTGTACAGGCAGTTCAAAAAGGTGCGGCTCCCAATGCTGTGTAAGCGATTTGTCGATCGTCTCGGAGACAATTGCGACCTGCTTCCAGCTCTCGCCGCCGTCGTCGGAGCGGAGCATGCGGAAGCCGTTTTCTCCGCTTGTATTGAAATATTCCATTGTGGCAAGCATTATGCCGTTGCTACTCTCGTTTTTCTGATGTTCAAGCTTTATGACGGTCGGATACTGCGAGCCTTTGTACCCGACCTTTGCGGGATCGGGTGTAAGAAGTTCGGTCACAAGTTCGGTACGGAAACGCACGCCGTTTGACGCGGTAATCATCGGCAGATCATAGCCGTAGGACAGTCCCTGCTCTTTGGTGAGTGTTATGTACGCACCGTCGTCCCGCTTTTCGGTATATCTTTCCGTGATATCGGACACAGCCTGCGCAATTGCGTCCGGCTTGTCGCCGACTATCACGATGCGGTTGTTGTCGGTGATTGTCACCGAGTAATTATACTTTCTTTTCGACCCCGATGCTGTCAGCGCATCCTTTGCCGCCGTCGATTCGGGACGGTCGGTGTCGCCTACAAGGATTTGGGGTTCGCCGTTATCCGCATAGTTGCCGGATGCTCCTTTGTCGGCTTTTGCCTCGCATCCGATCGCCGCCGCATATTTTATCGCACTTTCCTTTACGCTTGCGGGAGCAAACCCCGGATACACGACCGTATACCCGTCAAGTTTGCCTGTGAAACCGGATGCGGGGGTGTTGTCGGTTGAAGTGGACGTTGTGGTCGGATCATTCTTTGCGGGACAGGCGGTAAAGATCATAAGACCGCACGCCGCCGCAAGTATGAGCTACAAAAGTCTGAATTTTTTCATGTTTCTTACCTCTCTTTATCTTTTTGAGAGGACATCCGCCTCGTATCGGTCGATTGCCTTCATGTAATCGCTCACGGCTTTGCTCTCCGACAGGAACTTTTCCCATACCGCACCGAGCGGAAGCAGTTTTTCTTCCTCGCTCTCGGCGAGCAGGTGAGTATAATCACCTCTGTCCTGAAGTGCCTTCAGGCGATCATGCGGGGTAAGCAATGCACAAAGCAGTGCCTTTTGCAGATTGCGGCATCCGATCACCCATGCGGCAATACGGTTTATCGACGCATCGAAATAGTCGAGTGCGAAAAAGATATCCGAAAGGCGACCGCTTGCGACCGCTTCCTTTGCGATCTCCTTGGTCTCGTCGTCGAAACGGACGACATGGTCGGAATCCCAGCGCACCCCTCTTGTTATATGGAGCGCAAGATTTTTGTTGAAGAGCAGAACCGCCGATATTTTATCCGAAACAAGTTCGGTCGGATGATAGTGACCGTTGTCCATAAGCGGGACTATTCCCCTCGTCAGCACATAGCTCTGACAGAATTCGGACGAGCCGACCGTATATGATTCGACACCTATGCCGAAAACCTTCGATTCAAGAGTGACTTTGACCTTTTCCCTGTCGTAGCCCGCGCCGAGTATCTCGTCAAGCGAACGCATGAACCTCTCCCTCGGACCGATCCTGTCCGCCGGGGTGTCCTTGTACCCGTCGGGAATCCAGATGTTCATTACGCAGGGGAAACCCGTCTGCTCGGCAAAATATTCGGATATGCGCAGGCAGGCAATGCCGTGCGCGACCCAGAAACGCCTGATCTCTTCGTCGGGGGACGAGAGCGTCAGACCGTCCGCCGCCTTCGGATGCGAGAAAAACGTGGGATTGAAGTCAAGACCGATTCCCCGCTCTTTTGCAAAGCGCACCCATTTTTCGAAATGTCGCGGCTCTATCGCATCCCTGTCCGCCCACTCGCCTTTTTCGAACACGGCGTAGGATGCGTGAAGATTCAGCTTTTTTCTGCCCGGGATGAGCGAAAAAGCGAGATCGATATCGCTCATCAGTTCCTCGGGCGTCCTTGCCTTGCCGGGATAGTTTCCGGTCGCCATTATTCCGCCGGAGAGCGCGTCCGGGCTGTCAAAGCCGGACACGTCGTCGCCCTGCCAGCAATGAACCGATATGGGTAGTGCCGAAAGCGTTGCTATCGCTGCGTCGGTATCGACTCCGATCGCCGCGTATGCCGCCTTTGCCGTCTCATATGCCTTTTCGGTATCTGTCATCCTGTTCATTTTCAAAAACTCCTTTTCTCTTCGGGAAGATATTCTTTTATTTCAAACGAGTCGGCAACTATCCTGCGTGCGGCACGCTTGTCGGCGATCTCGCCCGTTGCCGTCATCTGTGCGCAGAGATTGCCTGTTGCCGTCGCTTCGGCGGGACCCGCAAGCACCCTTTTGCCGCAGGCGGAGGCGGTAAGCTCGCACAGAAGCGCATCACGGCTTCCGCCGCCTATGACATTCAGGGTATCGGGAAGCTTTTTCCCGACGATTTCGCCAAGTTCATCAATCGATTTTTTGTAATAATCGGCAAGTGACAGGTAAATCACCGCAAAAAGCTCGCTGTCGTCAAGCTTTTTCCCGACTGCCGCCTCTATTTCCGCCGTCATCGACTTCGGTGCAAGGAATCTGCCGTCGTTGACGTCAATACGCAGTTTTGTGCCGAGCGATCGCCTTGCCGCCCTTTCGATTTCGTCGAAGGAAAGCGATTTTTCTTCCCGCACCGACTGGATCATCCAGAGTCCCATTATGTTTTTCAGAAAGCGAACGCTTCCGCCCGCGCCGCCCTCGTTGGTGAAGTTTGCCTTTCTCGCCTGCTCGGTCAGAATCGGTTCGTCAAGTTCGGTTCCGAGAAGCGACCATGTACCCGAGCTTATATAAAGCGGGTTTTCGGCATCCGACGGAAGTGCAAACACAGCCGAACCGGTATCGTGGGTTGCGGGAAGCAGAACGAGCGCATCACAGCCGATCTCTTTTGCGATCGCATCCGAAAGCGGACCGAGAGCCATGCACGGACGTCTCAGCTGTCTGAATATATGGGGCGGAAGTCCGAGCTTCATTATAATTTCCCTGTCCCAGACACCGTTTTCCGCGTTCAGCAATCCGGAAGTGGATGCGTTTGTATATTCGCAGGAAAACCGTCCGGTCAACAGATAGCCGAGATAATCGGGGATAAAGAGCAGTCTTTCGGCTGCTTCAAGCAGTTCAGGCTCGGTTTCCTTTATACTGACAAGCTGATTTATCGTATTTATGCGGTTTTCCTGTATGCCTGTCAGGCGATACAGCCGCTTCATACCGATTTTTTCCGCAAGTATCTCTCCGCTTCCCTCGGTACGGCTGTCGCGGTAGCAGACTGCCTCTCCGAGCGGCTTGCCTTTGCGGTCAAGCAGGACAAAATCGACGCCCCACGTGTCTATGCCGATAAAGTCGATCTTCTCTTCGGACGCCGCCTTCCGCAGACCGACAATAATCTCACCGAATATGTGTTCAAGATCCCAGCAAAGTCTGCCCGACGCACCGACATGACTGCCGTTTTTGAAGCGGTACACCTCTCTCGTCAGAAGCCGTCCGTTTTCAAGACGCCCCGAGATCAGCCGTCCGCCCGACGCGCCTATGTCAATTGCGATATAATTTTTCACATAATACCCCCTCTTCTTTCGGAATCGGTTTTATACGAGTATAGCATACTTTTTTGCTCTCCGCAATAGCTTTTCTTATCCTGTTTGTATACTTTTTTTACCTTTTCGAAAACAGACCGCACTATTGAAAAAAACGGTTGCAAAAAGGGGCGCAATGTGGTAAAATAATATGTATAATTTGTATTGTATAAAAAGGCAAGAGACGAAAGGACAAAAATATAAATGGCGGCGCAGGCAACTATCAGAGAAGAGATCGACCGCAGACGCACGTTTGCGATAATTTCACACCCGGACGCGGGAAAAACAACGCTCACAGAGAAATTTCTGCTTTACGGCGGAGCGATACAGACCGCAGGCTCGGTCAAGGGCAAGGCAAGCGACAGGCATGCCGTGTCCGACTGGATGGAGCTTGAAAAGCAGAGAGGTATTTCGGTAACCTCATCGGTAATGCAGTTCTGCTACGAGGGCTACTGCATAAACATACTTGACACCCCCGGGCATCAGGATTTCTCGGAGGACACCTACCGCACGCTCATGGCAGCCGACAGTGCGGTAATGGTCATCGACGCCGCAAAGGGCATCGAGCCGCAGACCCGCAAGCTGTTCAAGGTCTGCGCAATGCGCGGCATACCGATTTTCACATTTATAAACAAGCTGGACCGCGAAGCGCGCGATCCGTTTGAACTGCTCGACGAGCTTGAGACCGAGTTCGGCATCGGAACCTATCCGATGAACTGGCCAATCTCCTGCGGAGCTTCCTTCAAAGGCGTTTACGACAGGGAAAAGGAATGTATTCTCACATTCGACAACTTCCACGGCGGCAGGAACCGTCTTGAAGCGATCGAATGTCCGATAAGCGACAGAGAAAAACTCGAAAAGCTGATCGGGGATCGGCTTGCGGGCGAGCTTATCGAACAGATAGAGCTTGTAGATGTCGCAGGCTACGAATTTGACATTGACAGAGTCCGTGCGGGCAAGCTGTCCCCCGTATTCTTCGGCTCGGCACTCAACAATTTCGGCATTGAGCCTTTTCTCGAAAGCTTTCTGAAAATGACGAGCCATCCGCTCTCGCACACCGACGCGGCAAGCGGGCAGACGGTTGACCCCTTCTGCGAAAAATTTTCGGCATTTGTTTTCAAAATACAGGCAAACATGAACAAGGCGCACCGCGACAGGATCGCCTTCATGCGCATCTGCTCGGGCAAATTCGAACGCGGAAAGGAATATTTCCATGTTCAGGAGAACAAAAACATCAAGCTTTCACAACCCCAGCAGATGATGGCGCAGGAGAGAGAGGTCATCGACGAAGCATATGCGGGCGATATAATCGGCGTTTTCGACCCCGGCATCTTCTCGATAGGCGACACCGTCTGCGACCCGTCGATGAAGGTCAGATTCTCGGGCATCCCGACCTTTGCTCCCGAGCATTTTGCGGTAGTCGAACAGATAGATTCGATGAAGCGCAAGCAGTTTGCAAAGGGAATGAATCAGATCGCGCAGGAGGGTGCAATACAGATGTTCACCTTCCCGGGTGCGGGAATGGAACGCCTTGTTGTCGGAGTTGTCGGCATGCTCCAGTTCGACGTGCTGAAATTCCGCATGGACAGCGAATACGGGGTAGGATACCGTCAGGAAAATCTGCCGCATCAGTATATAAGATATGTCAAAAACAGTCCGAAACCGATTTCCGAGCTGAATCTGATGTCGCAGACGAGGCATGTCTGCGATCTCAAAGGAAACGATCTTCTGATATTCGTCGGCGAGTACGAGATCGACTGGGCTGTTGACAAAAATCCCGGACTTGAACTTGCCGAATTCGGCAGAAACGAGGCAGAATGAAAATGACGATAACAGTAAACTGCGACGAAACGCTTGTCCGCTTTGCCGCAGAGTTTGCGGCAAAGCTTAACGGCAGTCCCGACACGGCGTCAATGTTTTGTCCGTCAAACTACGATGATATAGTCTCCGACATGCGGGCAAGCGGCAATCTTGCGGTCGGCAGAGACGACGACCGAAAAATATGCGCGGTCTGCTGGATGTTTTACGATCCCGAACGAAAAAATGCCGACGTCAACCTGTTTGCCGACGAATCAACCGCAGATAAATCGCTTGCGGGCGAAATTTTCGCCGCGGCGCGCAAAGCCGGGGGTTTTGCTCCCGACACGCATTTCACATTTTATTTCCCGAAACAGAATGTCGCTCTTGCGGATTTTCTCGAAAAATCGGGAGCGAGGGCAAATACCGACGAGTACGGTCTGCTCCTTGTGAGGGGAAACGAGAGAAACATCGGTGACAGCGACCGTATTTCATCGATAAAGCCGACAGAGTTTGCCGGATTCGAAAGGCTGCATGACAGCATCTTCCCGGAGCTTTACATTACGGGCAAGGGGATAACCGACAGCATCGGCAAGAACAGAGAGGTCTTTGTGATGACAGAGGACGGCGGGATTTCGGCATACAGCGTGCTTGAGCGCACCTCCGATCCCTCGCTTGCGGTCGCCGAGATCATCGGCGTAAAAGAGGGCATGCGGCACCGGGGCAGAGGCAGGGCGGTACTCGGACACCTTATAAAAACGGCGTTTTCGGACGATCGGGTAAACAGACTGCGTCTGATCGTTGACTGCGACAACTTCAATGCGCTGAAGCTCTATTTTGATCTCGGCTTTGAGATTGAATTCGAAAACAAGTGCTATACGATGGGATGAAAAAACAGCACCACCGGATTATATCCGCACAAAAGAAAGACAGCAATGCGTTTTTCGCATTGCTGTCTATTTATTTATCGCAGGTTTTCGCGGCAGAGCGCGTGCAGTCCGAGCAGAACCGACTGTTCCGGCTCTTTTGCCACCCGAAAGGACGGCTCCCCACACGGGCTCCATGCCCGCTGTCTTACCTCATTTTCAAGTGCCGACAGCAGTCCGTCTCCCCACCTTGTCACCCCACCGCTCAGAAGCACGAGTTCGGGATCGTATGCGCAGATCATTGAGATCAGGCAATTCGCCCAGTATATGCAGCACTCACGAAAAACCGAGGCGGCAAGCCGATCGCCCGAATCGTAATATTTTTTCAGCAGTCTGAAATCGGGCGATTGCTCGGCTTTGAGCGGACTGTCGATCTCCGATTCCCTTATCATATAAGGCAACGCCCATGTACTCGCCTGTGCCTCGGCACAGCCGATGCCCGGGCATCCGGTACACTTTCTGCCGTCCGCCTTAAGCGGTATGTGACCGAACAGTATCCCCGCACGGTAGTGTCTGCCGCGCACAAGCCGTCCGTTCATAAAAGCGGCGGTGCCTATGCCCGTGCCGAGAATCATCAGCACAAAATCGTCGGTATCTGCGGCACTTCCGTAGGCATGCTCCCCGATTGCCGCGGCGTTTGCGTCGTTTTCGACAATTGTCGGAAGACGAAATCTTTCGGACATCAATGCTCCGAGATCGACCCCGCGGCAGTCGGAATATTTGTCGCTTTGCCCGATGACCCGACCGTGCACGGGATCCACAAGGCTCGGGAAGGCTATGCCGACCGAGCCGATATCCTCTTCGGCTGTCCATCTTCCGCATATCGCCTCGATTTCGGGCAGGATCGGCAGAAACCCCGCATGCGAATCCGATTCGAACGTCTCAAAGCGGGTAACCTTCCCGTCCGAAACGACCCCCATTTTCACCTTTGACCCGCCGAGGTCAACAGAAATCGTTTTCACAGTGCGTCCGCCCCCGGAATCAGAGTCGGTTTCCCGTCACGGCAGACGACGCGTACCGGAAAGCCCGACTCTGCGATCGACCCGTAGTCATGACCCGCATCCGACAGCCAGCAGGCACCGACGACAAGGTCGTCGTCACCTGTATTGACCAGACGGTGAGCGATATGCCCGCCGATATAGCAAAGCGCACCCTTTTCCATTCGGTGTGCGCTGCACTTTCCGTCCTCGCTCATGAGAAGCAGTATTCCGCTTCCGGATATGCCGAAATAATATTCAGCCGTTTCCCGTCTTGCGTGAAAATGACCCTTTGTCATATAGTATTCGTCTCCGACCATACCCGGATGAATTATGCTCGTTCCGAAAAACAGTCCGCCGCAGGTTCCCTCGGGAACCTCTGCGTGCATGCCGACCTCGTAAACGACGGTATCGCCGTCGCCGCTATCCGCGGCATGACGGTCGCGGAAAATGCTCCGTATTTCGGCAAGCCGTTTTTTGCCGTAGGACACATTTTCTCCGTCAAGTCTGCCCGTACACAGATCATAGGCGGTTTCGGGTGCAAGAATCTCCATTTTTCCGCCTCCTCAGATCATTTTACCGTTGTGAATGACATCTGTCATTTTATGATGCCAGTCCTTGCGGCGCCACATGCCGACGAACTGCGGTCCGCAGAAGTTGCTGGTCGCCATTCCGGCGTAGCATCCTGTCTCTGTCGCGGTTCTGACTCCGAGTTCGTTCAGATCGAATATCCAGTCCCAGTTCAGAAGCGGCCAGTCCTTGTAATCGACGACCGACCAACACTCTGTGGAAACGACCGGTTTCCCCCACTTCTTTGCCCACTCGGCAACCCTATGTATCTCCTCGACCAGACATCGATCGTAATGCTCTTTTGACTGTCTGTACAGCTCCTCGCCCTTAAGTGCCATGTTTGTATATCCGACATCGCTGAAACGATCAAAGGTATACCCGACCTTCTGATAGAAATCGCTTCCGGTAGTCATCCATGTGTGTTGTTCCACGAAATCAAGGAAACTGATATCGTCATCGGTACCGCGTACCGAATGACAGAAGGAGAAGGTGACCGGGATCGTCGGATAGTGCTTTTTGAATTCGGCGATCACCGCCTTCATCCACGCGACCGAACTTTCCGAGCAGACCTTCTGATCGCCGTACTGCGACGTGAAGAAGGGTGCCCATGCCGAAAGCGGCCACTCATTACAGAAATCCACATAGAAAATGTTGTCAAGCTCGCCCCATTCCTTTATGTAATCGAGCGTTTTTATCCATATCCGTGCGTGATCGTCGGGCGTGCGTATGTTCATCGAAGTCTTTTCGGTATCCTGTCTGAACCATGTTGACAGTGCGACCCGCACCCCGTGCCTGCGGCACGCCTTTAAAAAGTTGCAAAAATCGTCGTACAGTCTGATCCTGTTCACCGACTGGCTTCCCCATACCTGCAGAGTCCATTCGGGGTTCAGCGTCCACTCCCTGTAAGGATCGGCATCCATAAGGTGCGGGAACGCATCTATGCGGACGGCATCATAGCCGCGTGCGGTCAGCTCGTCAAGCGCCTTATCCCAATCTTCATAGCCGGCTCCCGGCCAGCGGCGTTCGATCCACGAAAACTCCCACATCGTGATCGCAAACGGTTTTTCGATGCCGAACAGCTTCTTTGTTTTTTCTTCAAGAACCGAATTCATAATAATTTTTCCTCCCGGTTATTTATCCGACCTGTCGGTCGTACCTGCGTAAATCACATAGCTGTATGCCATGCCGTTGTAATATGATGTCGTGTATTCACGGACCTGCAGATCCCTGCCCCACGCGGTTCTGACCCGCTTCATGACGGGCGCGCCGACATCGATGCCGAGCGCATCCGCGATCCTTTCATCTGCGACCGTTGCCTCAAAACGCTCCTCTATTCCGACCGGAAGCCCGATTCCGTGTTCCTCCATCAGGCTGTAAAGCGAGCCGTAATAACATCCGCTTTCGAGCGGAAGCTCATTTTGCCCCGAAATATAGCTGTCAAACAGAACGATCGCCCTGCCGTCCCCGGTCCGCACGCGCTCCACGTGATAAAGCGGGTCGCCGACCCTGCACGAAAATATGTCGGCAAGCGGTTCGTCTGCGCCGATCTTCTCCACCGACGCGGTTTTCGTCCCCGGAACGATCTTCCGATCGCGCATTTCCTCGGTAAAACTCTTTATTCTCGTCAGAAGCTCTTCGATCTTCTCCCGCTTCGAAACGACCGTTCCCTTTCCGCGGGTGCGGATCACAAGTCCCTCCTGCTCCAGTGCGCCGATCGCCTGCCGCACGGTAATGCGGCTGACATCATAATATTCCTGCAATTCAAGCTCGGTCGGGATGTTCTGACCGTACTCATACACTCCGCTCTCTATCTTTTCCCTCAGATCAAGACTGATCTGCATGTAAAGGGGCATCGCCCCTTTCGAATAATCAAGTACTTTCATGTTTGTCTTTCTCCTTTATTTTCTGACATATGCACAGATGACCTTTATCGGCTCGTTCCCGAGCGGACGTATGGTGTAGCGTCCGACCGATGCGGGAATTATAAAGGTTTCGGCATAATGGACGGTATAGGGAGCGAACGCCTCGTCCGGACTTTCCACAACCGCCGCTTCACCTTCGACAAGGTTCAGCATGTTCAGATTTCCGTCCGTATCGAAATCGCAGACCGTTCTGATCGTA
The DNA here is from genome assembly GCA_937895775.1 of uncultured Clostridia bacterium. Classification (GTDB taxonomy): domain Bacteria; phylum Bacillota; class Clostridia; order Oscillospirales; family CAG-272; genus CAKSQF01. The sequence continues at coordinate 4,821 of CALBLD010000120.1, read as the reverse complement.
TACCGCCTTGTTTCGATGAATTCCAGCTCGTGAAGCCCGGTATGTTCGACGGTGTAATCGTCGTTTTCCTCAAGCAGACATGTCCGATCCACAAGATTTTTTCTGACCCATTCGGTCCGGCGTTCCCATTTTATGACCTTCTCGCCGTGATCTATGTGTATCGGGCGCGGACGTCCGTCAAGTCCGAGACGTCCCCAGTCCCACAGCTTCATTGTGAATATGTAGGGCGTTGCGCTGATCTCCAGCACCATGCATCCGCTGCCCGAGCAGTGAACCGTACCCGCGGGAATCAGAAAATGGTCGTGCTTTTTTGCCGGGAAGCGGTTTACATAGCGATCGGCGTCGAAAAGCTTTTCACCGCTCTGTGCGGCGCGAAGCCCGCCGATCATCTCCTCCGGGCAGACGTCCTCCTTCAGACCGAGATAAACCTGCGCGCCCTCTTTTGCGTCCAGAATGTAATAGCTTTCGTCCTGCGTGTACGCCATACCGAAATTGTTGTGGATGTAATCGGTAAGCGGATGCACCTGAAGGCTGAGGTTCTGCCCGTCCATGGTGTCGAGAAAATCGAATCGGATCGGAAATTCGGCACCGAAGCGGGCGTACACCTGCTCTCCGAGCAGTTCGATCGGGCAGTAAAAAACAAGATTTATCGCGGGAGACTCAACCAAAATCCCGTTTACGCTCATGTAAATGCTGTTTTCCTCGGGAACTCCGTCAAACGACCACGCATAGTTTTTGGCGGACGGGTCAAGTCCGCAGATCTTTTTCATCCACTGACCGCCCCAGACACCCGGATCAAAGTAAGGCACCGTACGGAAGGGACGGCGGGCGATCTGCCGCAATCCGCGGCGGAAAGTCTCTCCGCAGATCATGGAGGGGTCGTCCGCGCGGTTGGTATCAAGATAAAAATCGATCCTGTCATAGAGCGACCGCTTGATCTTGTCGGCGATCCGCCACTCGAAAAAATATCCCTGCTTGAATTTTTTCAGAACATCCTCGTCCGCATTGTCGGTGTAAAAATCAGACATTCCCCTGCGGAAACGCTGCTGTATCTCCCACCTTGCCATGTCGGCATATACGAGAATATCGATATCTGTAAGCGATGCGGCTCCCATTCCGTATATAATTACAAGTCCGCCGCACCCGTTCACACGCTCACGCAGTGCGTCGATCGCCTCTGCGATCTGAAAATCGGAAAATTCCCCGTAATACATCCTTCCGAAAACACGGTCGTCGGTGAGAAACGGCTGTATGCGGCGTCTGAATTCCTCCTTTGTGCAGAGCGTCTCCCGCGTGTCAACAAAAAGCGCGGGGTTCAGCGTCCGGAGTGCTTCGACAAGCTCGGAATCGTTCACTCCGGGATAGGTTTCGACGGCGATCACGCATCTTCCCTTTTCCGCACGTAAAGCTGTCTCGCGGCGCAGAGCCTCAAGTATGTCGGGATAGCCTTTCCATGCCCGCTCTTTGCCTGCGTCGATAACATTTATCGGATTTTTGCAATAATTCATGATATTCCTCCCGACCGCTTACGGCATATAGTTTTCCCAGAGTCCGCGATAATCGGACGGATTTGTAACAAAGCGGAAGCGGCCGTGATCCTCTCTGTACTGCGTGTATATCGGCACACCCTTCGACAGACCGAAGTCGGCATAATCTCTTGCCTCTTTTTCGATCAGCCTGCCCGAGGCATATCTGCCGTTCTCTGTCCATACAAGACCGTTTTCGCCGACAAGCGGAAAAAAGGCGATCCCGCCGTGTCTGCGGACATCCCTGTAATCGAAGCCGTAATCACGGATGCACCATGCGCCGAAAGTCATCGGTCTGTCGGGGCAGGCGTTGATTGTCGCGTGAACCCAGCCGGGCGGTACGATAATTACATCCCCCGCACTGCCGTAGACAGCGTAGCAGCAACCCGCATTGTCGCTGCCGCTCTCCTGCATGTATATGCATGCCCTGCCCTCCCATATCTCGTAGACCTCGCAGGTGGAAGAGCCGCAGGAAGCCGAGACGGCATGAATGTGCCCCTGCGATCTGATCGGCTCCTTTCCGAGACTTCCTTTTGCATAGGTCACGACTCCGTAAAGCAGGTGCCGACTCTCGAGTTCACGTCTGTCCTCTTCAAGTGCCACGTCCATTGCGATGCAGTAAACAATTTCGGGACCGCTGCAACCGGGATCCATAAGCGACGGGCGGATGCCGTCAAGTGTGCGGAGTTCGGGGGTCGGACCGTAAACTCGGTTTCCGTATACAAATCCCATCGGGTCGGTTTTTACCGTGATCGGAAATCCGGGATCGAAATTCATTATGCGTTCCTCTTTTCAATTTGTTATAACATTATAACATTATTATACAGACTTTTTTTCAAAAGTCAATAGCTTTTTCGGATTTTACGACCGCACCGCAAAAACGCGGTCGGGAAAAATCCCGACCGCGTGAAAAATATCAGCCTTTTTTCTTTTTCAACAGGCTGTAAAGAATCAGAACGAGATTGACTTCAAGCGCAAGTGCCGCCACAATGATTGCGATGACTGTTGTCAGCCTACCGCCGTCGCCTTCGCCTGTTCCGTCCTTGCCGTTTATTCCGTCCTTGCCGTCAACTCCGTCTTTGCCGTCGGCTCCGTCTTTGCCGTCGGCTCCGTCCTTGCCGTCAACTCCGTCTTTGCCGTCTGCTCCGTCCTTGCCGTCTGCTCCGTCTTTGCCGTCGGCTCCGTCCTTGCCGTCTGCTCCGTCTTTGCCGTCTGCTCCGTCTTTGCCGTCGGCTCCGGTGGCTTTCACACCGAGAGAAATCCATGTCAGACCACCGTCATACGAAACATACCAGAAATTATCCTCGCCGATCTTAAGCTGCGGGGTCTTGCTCCCCGGCTCAGGCTCGGATCCGGACAGAGAAATCTCACACATACGACTTGAATAATCGGTCGCATAATCGCCGTTGCACTGTTCGTTGAATATGTAAAGTCTGTCGCCGCTCTCGGGATCAAAACCGTCCGGGAGGGTCACGGCGGTATATCCGTCGCTCTGACCTGCGTCTTTCAGGTTTTTGATACGCCCGTAATATGTGACCTTACCGTCGTTTATCACCGCCGCCGAGAGATACTCATTATCGCCCGTCTGCGCATTGTTGTAGCCGACGCGGATCACATTCCCGACGCGGACGTCGGGAATTACCGCAAATGCGTTCCTTGATGCGTCCGAAACGGTCAGCTTATATTCGTTTCCGCCGTAGCTGCCGACCGCTGTCAGACCGAATGTCGTCTTGCCGCCGACCGCAGGCGACGAAAAGAGTACGCCTTCGGGCGCGAGATTGAAGGCGGGACGCGCGGTCCTGTTTGAATTTATTGAGGTACGCGCCAACTTACCGTCAAAACCGATCAAAATGACATAATCGTCTTCATCCGAGGCGAAAGGCGAACGGAGCAACCACGCCCGCGCTTCGCCGTTATAATAAGCAACTTTTGCGGAAGGATCCGCCATGGGAAAGCCGTATTCGGGTCTGTTGTAAATCTCTTCCGCCGAAAGGAAAAATATTTTGTCTCCGTTCAATATATTTTCCACTGCGGAACCGCCGAGATACGCTCTGTCCGATTTGTATGTTTCCATGATCGCAGCATATTCGGCATCGGTAAACGCCTTGAACTCGTTCACGCACCAATAGCGCGCGCTTGAGGTCTGCCAATCATTTGTCGCGCCGGGATTGCCGTTGAAAAAGATTCCGCCCGCCTTGGTACGACCGAAAAGAATCTCGCTTAGCAGAAAGAGTCCGTCCTCGCCCGTGTTGGTTTTGTCGTCAAGCCCCCGCCATTTTACGGGAGCTTCATTCATGTTGCCGAAATAAATGTAATTGTAGCCTTTTTCGCTGTCATAGCCGTCGATCCCGCTGATTCCAAGCGATATCTCCCGTCGTCCCGCCCGTTCGTCGGCAAAGACCGTCACAGTCGGAAGCACTCCCAAAAGCATCACCAGAACAAGCATTATGCTCCAAAAGCGTTTTTTCATATCATTTTCTCCGTTCATACCTAAAATCGGGGTTTCCGTGATAAAATATCCTCCGCTATTTTAATTATAACAGGTTACACAAAAAAGTCAAGACTTTTAAAACATCCCCCGTCTATTGACTTTTTCCGCAGATATGTTAAAATACCGATAAAGATCACCGCACAAGGAGATAATTATGGAAAAATATCTTGTTGTATACGGAAAATACGAGGGCATGGAAGCCGCCGCCGTAAATATGATTACTGCAAAAATAAGCGGATATACAAACAGCCCGCCGACTGTCGTGCGTGCGGATGATGTCCGCGCGGACGGACTTTGCGGCAAAGACGCCGTTATCATCGGCACCCTTTCGGACAATCGACTGCTTGCCGACAAATACGGGTCGGTTGCGGGCGGCGACAGCGAGGGATACGCCGTCGAAGTCGGAGAGTGCGACGGCAGAAACGTCATATATATCGCCGCAAACGAAATGCCGGGGGTTTATTACGGGGTCGTAGACTTCATTTCGTCATATCTTCCGACTGTTGCGCCGACACTTTTCCCGAATCCGAACGTCAAGGGGGCGTTTGACGCACCCTTCAACCGACTTATGCCGCCGTATGCGATCGAAAAGCGTCCGTGCATCCGAAACCGTGCGATCTGGACATGGGGACACTGTATCCTCGACTATAAGAAATTTTTCGAAAACATGTCGCTTGTAAGGCTGAACGAGATCGTCATCTGGAACGACTGCCTCCCGATCAACGCAAAAGAGATCGTCCGATACGCACACGCCTGCAATATACGGGTCATATGGGGATTTGCGTGGGGTTGGGACACGCATTG
>CALBLD010000119.1 GCA_937895775.1 uncultured Clostridia bacterium | reverse complement strand
TTGCTTCAAGCTCTTTTATATCGCGTCGGATTGTCATTTCGCAGACGTTGAAATAAGACGCCATCTTTTTGACGGATGCACGTTTTTCGGTTTTCAGATATTCGACTATTGCCGATTGGCGACCGTTCAATTGCATTTTATCTCCTCTCTGTTCGACAAAATGTTCGATTTCAAACTTTGCGAACATCTATTGACATTGTTATGCTAAAGTAATATGATTATAGCACATTTAAAATTCAAAAACAATGGGGAATACAAATGAATTCTGTTTTTTTTAATGTTATTGTGCAAACAATCGGAGTCGTCGGAATAATTGCAAGTGTAATTTCTTTCCAGTGTAAAAAATCAAAAAAGCTGTTATTTTTCAAAACCGCAAATGAAATGCTGTTTGCCGTTCAGTATTGTATGCTCGGCGCATATACCGGGATGTCAATGAACCTTATCGGATCATTGCGTAATATTATATTCGCAAAGATGATTGAGAAAAAGAAGAGTACGTTGCCGCTGAGAATTATTTTCAGCATTCTTTTTGTCATTTTTGCACTTCTGACCTGGGATGGACTGAAGAGCCTGCTCAGCGGAGTTGCTAAAGTACTTTCTACAATTGCCTACGGCAGCAGTAATACATCTTTTGTGCGCTTGATTATATTTTTTACAAGTATAAGCTGGCTTATTTATAATTACAGTGTAAAATCATACGCGGGGTGTGTATGCGAAATCCTGAACATTGTTTCGATTATTGTCGGTTTTATCAGAATTGATATACCGAAATATATAAAAAAGAGAGGTAATGAAAATGAGATTTGAACCTAAAAACAAAATACTTATTGCCGGCCACAGGGGAAATCCGAAAGATTGCCCCGAAAATACCATGCCGTCTTTCAGATCAGCCATTGATGTCGGTGTTGACATGATCGAGACCGATATTCATGCAACTAAGGACGGAGTGCTTGTGCTGATACATGATAATGATACTGCAAGAGTAACGGGTACATGTGGGAAAATAAACGAAATGACATATGAAGAGGTGAAAAAACTCAGGGTCGGCAATCCCGAAAAAAATATTCCGATTCCGACGCTTGATGAGTTCCTGAAGCTTTGTGCGCCCTGTAAAAATCTGACGATGGATCTTGAAGTAAAGGTGTACAGCCACGTGGAAGGCATGGACGCGGTAAAATATGCAGTTGATAATACCGTTCGCCTGCTTGAAGAAAATAATATCGATGACGATCGTGTACTGTTCAATAGCTTTGACTTGTGTGTTCTTGAATATATACACAAAAAATATAATAATCGATTCAGACTTCACGGATATTATCCGTATATGGCAATGCATAATGTTGA
>CALBLD010000118.1 GCA_937895775.1 uncultured Clostridia bacterium | reverse complement strand
CGACATCCCCTTTTTCGTCGAGAAGCTGAAAGTAGACCGGAAGTTCCGACGGTACGGTAAAGAGTGCCGAACCGTCCTCATACACCGGAACGACACCGAGTACCTTCTTTACATCCCACGCTCCGTTACCCGTTGCTATCGGTGAATACGGGTCGGACGAACCGGTACCTCTTCCGACGGTCGCACCGATCGCGGACGAACGGAATTCGAGTCCGACGACGCGCAGATACTTTATCGTTCCCGCTTCTATGCCTTTCTGCCCTTCATAGACGTTTGCCACATAATATGTACCGGTATCGCCCGAATAATCGACCATCGATGCGCGGTTGAATGTATTGCTTGTCTTTATCGGCACAATCTGGCTTGCGGGCAGGCTTGAACTGCCCTTTGCGATCCTGACCGAATCGCCGTCGGTATTTATCAGCATGATATCAAACGGGGTATCACCTCCGTTATACTGCTTGCAGGTTGACACGAGAAATTCGCTGTCGCTTATCGCATACGGGTATTTATACACCCTTCCCGACTGATAATTCGACGTATCGTTATCGGTTTTTTTCTCAAGCTCGCGAGTATCGCTGTCGGGCCAGATATAGGTGAGTGATTTTGAATTGTTTCTGCCCTTTGCGGTATCTATGACCGCAAGTTTTCCGCACTGGTATATATGGTGTCCGCAGACGATCGACACATATTTGCCCGAATTTCCGGGTATTTCTCTCGTATGCAGAAGAGTTGTCGGATTGTTTACATTATTTCCGAAAAGCTCTGTCTGTCCGGTACCGTCCGAAAACATCTGGAAAACCGCCTGAACATACATCTGGTTACGGTCGTTGTAATCCCAACGGGTATATATTATGCGTCCGTCCTCTGCGGTCGTCGGATATGTCGTATGAACCTGATCGTATCCGAGTCTTACTATGTTTTTGCCGTCGGCATCGCACTTGTACATATTCGAAACCGGCGTCTTCCAGCAATCGACTGTCTGTGTGTCCCTCGTTGAATTGAAGATTATGCTGCCGTCGGCATTGAACACGGGTTCTATATCCGCCTGACCGTTTCCGAAGGTTATCTGTGTACTTTTATTCGTCGCAAGATCATAGATGTAAAGATGATAATCGTCGGCGGCATTGTTCTTCATGGAAAAGACAACCTTACTGCCGTCCTTTGACACATCCGGGTCGCGTATCACTCCGCCGGGACAGTTTACAAGCGTCTTTTCCTCCTTGACGACCTTATCATCTTTATACGAAAGAGTGACAAGCGTCATTTTCGAACCCGGTCTGAAGGTAGCCTCGTTTCCCTCCGAGCTTCTGTTTCCGTCGCCCAGTTCTTCGGCAAGACCCTCGGTATAGGCATAATGCGACCCGCCGAGCTGTTTATGATAGACAACGACATAGCTTGTCGCATAATTCATCATATCGTCAAGCAGTTTTGTACGTTCGAGCGTTTCGGTTGCACTTACCGGCAATCCCACACACAGAACGGCGGTCAGTGCCGCAAGCACGACAAGGATCACCGCGGCTCTGAATATCGGTTTCGTTTTCTTATTTGATTTCATTACGATGTCCTCCCGTTTTATTTACTTATTCTGAGCGGGGTCGCAAGCGCGTTCCCATCCGCATCCGACACGGTCACAATGTAATACGTATATCCCGACGGGGTTTGCGAGCGGTCGGTGTCAAAGACAATCCGCTCTCCCTTTTTATGCTTTCCGACATTTATATCAACCGACGACATAAGATTTCCCTTTTCGTCGTAAAAGGCAAGCGTCATTTTTGCATCTTTGTCGCATTTTTGCTGTGCAATCAGCGAAATGCTCACGATCGGGTTGTCGGAGACTTTATTGTAGGAGCCGTCGCCGTTTTTCACCTGTTCGACACCGTAAACCTCATTTTCGGCTCCGATCGAAAGAACAAACTCCGCAAGATCGGCGGCATCGGCATCGCTTATCTTTTTACCCGACTTTGTCACAAAGTATTTTACGATCTCCTTCATGTCGGTAAAATGTCCTATATACGACCACGGATAGGATCGCCAGACCTCGACAAGCGTCGGAGTGTCCATTTTGCGGTGCTCCCAGGAATCGTCAAACTCAAGCGTCGGACTGTCGTGCAGCTTCATATCGGTATAAAGCGGAGCCGGGTGGCAGGCTGCACAGCCGTAGCTTTCAAACAGTTCCTTACCGTGTTTTGCCGACTCGGTAAGGCTTCCGTCATCATTCAGATAAGGAGAAGGCACCGGAGCAAGCGTTCTGAGATAGGCGATCATTGCCTCGGATATTGCCTCACTGTCAATGTTTTTATTCCAGAGCGGCGTTCCGGACACGCTTCCCATCACGCCGTGTTCCCCGTTTATTTCAAGACCGGTGGCAAGGCATGGGGGAGTGCGCATCACATAGAGCATACTCTTTGTCTGCTTCATTGTTCCGATACCGTCGCCGAGCTCATCCCAGTTGAAGCCGCCCGATCTCGCGTCCGGGTGGCAGGATGCGCATGACTGCCAGTTCTGATAGCATATCGACGCATCGTTCCAGTATATTTCCCCGAGACGTTCCGCATCGCTCTTCGGCTGATCCCCGAGTCCGATTTCGGCGGAGACTGTCAGAAGTCCGGCATCCACGACCTTGACCTTGCCGGTGAAATATTCGGCGACATAAACGCTTCCGTTATTGAAGCCGACCGCACGCGCACCCTTTCCGCCGAGAGAAATCCGTTTCTTTGCGTTTCTTGCAAAGGGTATGTAATTGACTATATCCTCTTTTTTTGTTATCGGAAGAGTCGATCCGCTCGCGCCGACACGCTTATATTCGGAATTCAGCTTGGAGATATCGACGCAGACAAGCTCGTCGGTTCCCGCAAGCGCACAGTAGAGCTTGCTTCCGTCGTCCGACATTGCAAGTCCCCAAGGATTCGGAGCACCGTGTTCGACATCATCAAGCAGGAAGGTAAACGAAATCTTTTTTGATGCGGTATCGATCACCGATATCGCGTTTGTATTCACCCACCCCGCATCAAGCTGTGTCGTCGGATACTGATATCTCGAAACTATATGCGATACATAGATCGTTTTTCCGTCGGGAGCCGCCGTTATATCCTTGACATTGCCCGCGCCGTTGACCATTTTGATCTTATCCGAAACGCTGTTCTTTCCGGTGTCTATGACATAGATATATGCGCTGACGTCCGCCGAATCGGCGGCGTCCTCCGGCAGGTGGCAGGCGACATACAGATCGTCGCCGACAAGCGTCAGTGCCATCGGCTCGCATCCGACCGCAATATCTGCCAGCCTGTCCCCGCTGTCCTTATCGATAACCGCCACCGTACACGAGAATCTGTTTGCCACATACAGCCTGTTTTTATGTACAACAAGATCGACAGGTGTATGTCCTACCGATTTTATCTGTTTTTTCAGCGAAAGATCCGCCGATGCGACATCTATCCTTCCGCCGAGTCCGCCGACCAGCATATAGACCTCGTCTCCCGCAGTCACGACGTTATTGACAGCCTCTCCCGCAGGATAGCTTCCGGCGATATTTCCGTCGGAAGCTATCCGGTAGACGGCTTCTCCCGTCGCATCCGAAACATAAACCGATGTTCCGTCGGATGAAAAGGCTATTCCCGACGGCGAAATATACCGATCCCCGGTCACCGAAGGAGGATTTACCGTTCCTCCGCCCGTCGTTGTCGTCTGCCCGGGTTTATTTCCCTTGCACGAAACGAGCAGGAAAAGAAGCACCGACAGCAGAGCGGTCAGTCCTATTGCCACCGCTCCCCTTACCGTCCGCATGTTTATCCTTTTGTTTTTTTCCATATACAAACCTCCGAAAAATCACATACCTTTGAGCCGTTACGAGTACGAATGCATGCCCGACGACATCATATTCACAAAAAAGAAGGTCACGATTATCAGTGCAAAGCCGAGAACGGCAAGATAAGGAGCAAAGCGCACAAGCTTTTTCTCCCGTCTGAAATGAAGATAGAGCGTATAGACGAGCCATGTCATGAGTGCCCATATTTCCTTGATATCCCACGACCAGAAGTGTCCCCAGACCTCGTTTGCCCATATTGCCCCGAAGAACAATCCCATTGTCAGGAACGGGTACATAACGCAGGTACAGTCGTACACTCCCTCCGAGAACCGCTTTCCTGCGGCGGTTCCGCGTCTGAAAAGCTCTCCGAGCGCAAGAAGGAATATGACGGCTCCCATCGTGTAGGCGATCATATAAACGAGCACGTGCGGCACGAACCATGGCGATTGCAGTGCGGGCGGGAACTCCCACACCGAATTCACCTTCATGCAGGTGAGTCCGATCATTATAATACCCGGCACAACCGTAAAGTAAGGTGCCATCCAGCCGCCCGAGCGGACGGTTTTCATGTAAATATATATCGGAAGGAAGCATATCCCGAGAAATGTCAGCACCTGATACATACTGACGAACGGAACATATCCGTTCACAAGGTAATTATTGACCGTAAGCGACAGATTTGCGGCATATGCGACCGCCCATGTGATATATGCGGTCTTTCCGCCCTTTTTCGCCGTCAGAAGCACAAATGAGAGAAGGTAAAAAACTGCGGCAAAGGCGGATATCAGTTTCAAAGCAAGATCGCTCATCCTTTTTTCGCCTCCTTACCGTCATTTTCGCGCTTTTTTATCGGCTTCAGCAGACAGGTCATGACAACGCCTATGAAGATCATGCACATACCTGCGATTACCGCATACTCGCCCGGATCCTTTTTGAAGGCGATATTCACCGTCAGACGATTGACATATACATATGCCTTGCCGTCCTTTACGAGGACATGCGCATATGACGGCGAATCCGGCTTTTTAGCCGCCGATTCGCTCACATATCCGCCTGCGCTTTTTTCATAGATCATTATCGATTCGACGGGATAATCCATCGTCTGTATCCTGCCGAGAAGTTCCTCCCAATCTTTGCCGTAGAAATCGTAGTCAAAGGAATAGTGACCGAAAGTACTTACAAACTCCTTCTTTCCGTCGCTGTAATCCATTAGATAGAGTTTCCAGCCGTTTTTCCGTACCGTTTTGTTTACCTCAAGCTTTTTGGCGGAGCTGTCCGAAAACGAAAGATCTGCGCGGTAATATTTATCGCTTCCGCTCTCGTATCTTTCCACCGTAAAGTCGTTAACGCTTATTCCGAACCCGAAATCGACATACTGACCCTCGGATGTATAAAAGCCGTTATAATTTTCGCCGACCGAGAAATTGAGATTATAATATTCTCCCGACACGATATAGGCAAGAAATCCGACAAGCATCACAAGCATGCCGATATGCAGAAAATAAAATCCTATTTTCCTCACCTTCAGCCCGAAATCGTAAAGGGCTATACAGACGATCTGAAGCAGGGCGTATGCCGCAAATATAACAAGCGTCAGCGGCGAACGCATCATCGGACCGTTGCCCGCCACCGAAGCGACAACGGCAAAAATCAGCAGTACTCCGACAAGCGCAGCCATAATCACATATGATATTTTATTGAATTTTGATGACATATCGGTCATTTTCCTCCGGCGGCGGATGCCGCAACTATCCATAATATATATAA
>CALBLD010000117.1 GCA_937895775.1 uncultured Clostridia bacterium | reverse complement strand
AGCATGTCGCATACGACGAGCTGATCGGCGACGAGGGAGAAATGCTTGACAGTCACCGCTTCGACGAGGTCGAAAAGATCGAAAAACTGACTCCCGACGAGCGTTTTGCCTTCTGGCAGGGCGAGCTTTCGAGATGCATACGCTGTAATGCCTGCCGCGATGTCTGCCCGGCTTGTACCTGCGAGAGGTGCGTTTTCGACAACCCGAATTCGGGCGTCGAGAACAAAGCCGCGGCAAATTCGTTTGAAGAAAAAATGTTCCATATTATACGCGCCTTCCATGTGGCGGGACGCTGTACCGACTGCGGAGAATGTTCGAGGGTCTGTCCCCAGCACATACCGCTCCACCTGCTCAACCGTAAATTCATAAAAGATATCGATAGCTTTTACGGCGACTATCAGGCGGGTGCCGAGGTCGGATCGAGAGCTCCGATCGTGAATTTCAACGAAAACGATCCCGAGCCGGCGGTCGCCGACACGAATGTGTGAGAAAGCGAGGTAATTACTGTGCGTAAAATATCACTTGACAGGCTTTCCGCACTTTTCGGAGCGATAAACGAAAGCCGTGCGCTTTATCTGCCGGTTGACAACGGAAAAACGACCTCTTACGAAAGATGGGACGAAAACAAGAAGCTGTCGGAGGCTCCGAACAGCTCAAGAAGTCCGAAGGATCTGTTTTTTCCGCAGTCCGAAGAGCTTATGGAGTTTAAGGTTGACGGCAAAAAGATAGAAATAAACGATCTCAGAAGGGAAAGCGGGGACTTCGTGGTTTTCGGCGTGCGTGCCTGTGACGTAAGAAGTCTTGACGTGCTTGACAGGGTGTTCCTTTCCGAGCCGCGCGACACTTTCTACGAAAACAGGAGAGAACACGCAACGATCATGTCGCTTGCGTGCGGACGTCCGAGAGAGACCTGCTTCTGTACCGCATTCGGGATAGACCCGTCCGAGCCGCAGGGCGATATTGCCTGCTGGACTGCAAACGGTGCGCTTTACATGAAGGCGGTTACCGAAAAAGGAAAGACGCTTGAAGCGGCACTTTCGGCGGTCACCGAACCGGCTGACGAGGGTGAAATCCTTGAAGAAAAGGCAAAAATTTCGGAGAGAGTCGGAAAGCTTCCGCTTGCGTCGCTGAAAACCGACGCTTTCGGCGCGGGCAAGACCGAAAAGTTCTTTTCGGCACCCGAATGGGCGGAGCTGTCCGAGAGCTGTCTCGGATGCGGAAGCTGCACATATGTCTGCCCGACATGTCAGTGCTATGACATAAAGGATTTCAATACCGGACACTGCGTGAAGAGACTGCGCTGCTGGGATTCCTGCATGTATTCGGAGTTTACGAAGATGTCGGCGGGACAGCCGAGACTTACACAGCTTGAACGCTTCCGTCAGCGCTTTATGCATAAGCTGGTCTACTATCCGACAAACAACGACGGTATGTTCTCCTGCGTCGGGTGCGGCAGATGTCTTACGAAATGCCCGATCGGAATGAACATAGTCAAGGTCATGAAAAAGCTGGGAGGAGAATAATATGTCATTCAGAAACGACCCATTGATACCGGTTGTCGGCGTTGTGACCGACATAAGAATCGATACTCCCGACGTGAAGACTTTCAGAGTGGTGACCCCCGATGGCAAAAAGGCGTTTGAGCATATGCCCGGTCAGTGCGCGATGCTTTCGATCCCCGGGATCGGCGAGGCGATGTTTTCGATAACCTCCTCTCCCACAAACACCGAATACATGGAGTTTTCGATAAAAAAGTGCGGATGCGTCACCGACTGGCTTCATTCGATGGAAGTCGGACAGGAGATAACCATACGCGGACCCTACGGCAGACCCTTCCCGGTGGACACCGAGTTTGCGGGCAAGGATATGCTGTTCATAGCCGGCGGTATCGGACTTGCACCGTTGCGCTCGGTCATAAATTACTGCCGTCACTACCGCGACCGCTACGGAAAGATAGACATCGTGTACGGCTCGCGCTCGATGCAGGATCTTGTCGATTACAGGGAGATCATTGACGAATGGGCGGCGGATGCAGGAGTCGATGTGCATCTCACGATCGACCGCGAACAGCCCGAATGGACGGGTCATGTCGGATTTGTTCCGAACTATGTAAAAGAGCTTGCTTTTTCGCCCGACAAGACCGCAATACTCTGCGGACCCCCGATAATGATAAAGTTCACGCTTGCCGGACTTATGGAGCTCGGCTTCGACAAAACGCAGGTCTATACCACGCTTGAGCTTCGCATGAAGTGCGGAATAGGCAAGTGCGGCAGATGCAATGTCGGCGCAAAGTATGTCTGCAAGGACGGTCCTGTTTTCAGACTTGACGAGCTTGAAGAGCTTCCCGACGAATATTGATAAGGACAAGAGGTAAATAGAATGGAAAATACGGTTAATGTCTACTTTTTCGGCAAGCGTTACACTGTCCCCGACGATCTGACGATCATGCGCGCAATGGAATATGCCGGGTACCGTCTGGTGCGCGGATGCGGATGCCGCAACGGTTTCTGCGGCGCATGCGCAACCATATACAGGATAAAGGGTGATCGCACCCTGCATACCTGTCTTGCATGCCAGACCAAGGTCGAAAACGACATGTATGTGGCAACGCTGCCCTTCTTCCCGCTTGTAAAGCAGGTATACGACATCGAAAAGATCAAGCCGACCCAGCAGATCATGATGCAGCTCTATCCCGAGATATACGCCTGCGTCGGCTGTAATGCATGTACGAAAAGCTGTACCCAGAAACTGAACGTGATGCAGTATATCGCATATGCACAGCGCGGCGAACTCGACAAATGTGCCGAAGAATCGTTCGACTGCGTAATGTGCGGGGTCTGCTCGTCACGCTGTCCGGCGGGTATATCGCATCCGCAGGTTGCAATGCTTGCACGCAGACTGAACGGCAAATATCTCGCTCCGAAATCAGCGCATCTTGAAGAGCGCGTGCGCGAGATAAACGACGGCAGCTTCAAAGAGCTTATCGAAGCACTTATGGATAAGCCGGTCGATGAGCTGAAAGAGCTGTACAACAACAGGGACATTGAAAAGTAAGGAGTGATAAGCTTGTATTCAAAAGAATTTGAAGAATCGCTGAAAGCGGTCGAGGCGGCAAGAGAAGCGAACATCGCCTCCGAAAAGGTGCGCATGACAGCCGACGAAAAGGACGCGCTCCTTGCGGCATATCATCCCGATTATAAAAAGAGCGAATTTTCGACGCTGATGTTCGGACCGAACAAGGGAGAGCAGGTTCCGCACGAACTCTGCGATATGCTTTCGGCAAAGAGCCGGATAAAGGCTTCGGATGTCGATCTCGGGAAGATCGACTATGATGTCGATGTACTTATCATCGGCGGCGGCGGTGCGGGTTCCGCGGCGGCAATCGAAGCCGCAAACACCGGCGCAAAGGTCATGATCGTGACAAAGCTCCGCATCGGAGACGCAAATACAATGATGGCGGAGGGCGGCATTCAGGCGGCGGATAAGCCGAACGATTCTCCCGCAATCCATTTCGTCGATGCTTACGGCGGCGGACATTTTGCCGCAAAGCGCGATCTGCTCGCAAAGCTTGTCTGCGACGCTCCCGGAGCGATAAAGTGGCTCAACGATCTCGGAGTCGAATTTGACAAGGCCCCCGACGGTACGATGATAACCACTCACGGCGGCGGAACATCAAGAAAGCGTATGCACGCCGCAAAGGACTATTCGGGTGCCGAGATCATGCGTACCCTCCGTGACGAAGTCCTCAACCGCGGTATCCCGGTCGTCGATTTCACATCCGCGATCGAGCTGATCCTTGACGAAAACGGCAGAGCGGCGGGTGCGGTGCTCATGAACATGGAGACAGAGGAACTGCTCGTTGCGCGCGCAAAGACTGTAATTATAGCGACAGGCGGCGCGGGAAGAATGCATTATCAGGGATTCCCGACCTCCAACCACTACGGCGCAACCGCAGACGGACTGGTGCTTGCATACAGAGTCGGCGCAAAGCTTCTTTATGCCGATACCCTTCAGTATCATCCGACCGGTGCGGCATATCCTCAGCAGATCTTCGGTGCGCTCGTGACCGAAAAGGTCAGATCGCTCGGAGCAAAGCTTGTCAACCGCGACGGCGAGGTCTTCATGCATCCGCTTGAAACGCGCGACGTTGCGGCGGCGGGAATAATCAGAGAATGTTCCGACCGCGGCAAAGGCGTCGATACCGGAAGCGGCAAAGCCGTCTGGCTTGATACGCCGATGATTGAAGCGATAGGCGGAGAGGGAACCATCGAAAGACGCATCCCCGCAATGATGCGCATGTTTGCCGCTTACGGCATAGATATAAGGAAAGAACCGATACTCGTTTATCCCACACTGCATTACCAGAACGGCGGAATCGACATAAATGTTGACGGACAGACCCCGAATGTGGAGAATCTCTATGTTGCGGGCGAAGCGGTCGGAGGCATCCACGGCAGAAACCGTCTTATGGGCAATTCACTGCTTGACATAATCGTGTTCGGCAGAAGTGCGGGAAAGAACGCGGGCGAACATTCGAAGGACGTGACGGTCGGCAGACTCACACTCGATCATATTGCCGCTTTTGATGCGGCGCGTGAGGCGGCAGGCGTGGTTACCGACAAGGTATCGCCGATGCTTCTGCCCGATTACAGGCATAAAAGATAACCGACTGAGGAGATATAAAAATGATTGTTGATTTACTTGAAGCACTTACAATTTTTTGTTTCGGTCTTTCATGGCCGATATCGATACGCAAATCGATCGTGTCCCGCACGGCGAAGGGCAAGAGCCTCTTCTTTGAGGTGTTCCTTCTCGTCGGTTATGCCTGCGGTATTGCCAAAAAAATTATTGAAGCAACAGGCGCATTCGGCGTGACGCCCAAATCCGGATTTATATTCGTATTGAGCTTCTTCTTCTATGTACTCAATTTCGTTGAGATATCGATCGATGTTGCACTCTATTTCAGAAACAAAAAACTTGACAAAGAGGCGGAAGCCGCGGCGGCTGTATCGAAATAAAACTCTTTGCTTAGAAAGGATATACCTATGAAACAACCCGATGTATCGAAAGCAACTATGGGACGTCTGCCGGTCTATCTGAAATATCTGAAAGAAAAAGAAAGCAAAGCCGATAATATATCGGCGACCACGATAGCAAGAGAACTCAGAATGGGGGAGGTCCGTGTCAGGAAAGACCTCGGCTCGGTGAGCGGAGCCGGCAGACCGAAAACCGGCTACAATATCGGCGAGCTTATGCTTGCTATCGAAAACTACCTGCGGGGAGAAAAAACGACAGAGGTCGTTATAGTCGGAGCGGGAAAGCTCGGAAGGGCACTTCTCGACTACTCCGGCTTTGGCGAATACGGAATCAATGTCGCGGCGGCGTTTGATGTTTCGGTGAAACTTCCCGAGAAAAGCCAGAACGGCAAGCCGATACTTCCGATGTCCGAGCTGTCCCGTTTCTGCAGAGAGCATGATGCGGGGATCGGAATAATTACCGTTCCGGCAGCTGCCGCGCAGAAGGTGTGCGACGAGCTGGTAAAATGCAGGGTGAAAGGGATATGGTGCTTTGCGCCGACCGTTCTGAATCTGCCCGCAGGCATACCGGTTCAGTATGAAAACATGGCACTTTCGCTTGCCTATCTGAACAAGAAAATATAATAATTATCTTTTAATTATCTTTGAAAGGAATTGGGAGCCGCGCCGATTTTGACGGCGCCGGTCCCGCAAAATCTATGAAAGTCACAATTTGTATCGGATCATCATGTCATATCAAAGGCTCGCGCAGAGTTGTGGAGCGTCTTCAGCAGCTTGTCGGAGATCACGGTCTTGCCGACAAGGTGGAACTTGCCGGAACCTTCTGCATGGGAAAATGTCAGCAGGGCGTCTGTGTGACGGTTGACGGAGAATTTCATTCGGTTTCGCCGACAACGGTTGACGATTTCTTCAACAATACCATTCTTGCCGGGGTATAACCGGCTTGCACCTGTATTTTACATTTTACGGAAAGGGGAAGCCGTCCAATGGACTGTCTGACACTGAAAAAATCGAACTGCAAAAACTGTTATAAGTGTATACGTCACTGCCCGGTAAAATCGATAAGATTTTCGGGAAATCAGGCGTATATCATAGGTAATGAGTGCATTCTTTGCGGACAATGCTTTGTCGTATGTCCGCAGAACGCAAAACAGATAGTTGACGAGACCGAAAAGGTAAAGGTGCTTCTCGGAGGCTCCGATCCGGTCATCGTCAGCCTTGCGCCGTCTTTTGTTGCAAACTACGAGGGCGTCGGGATTGCCGCCATGCGCGAGGCAATAAAAAAGCTCGGCTTTTTCGATGCCGAAGAGACCGCGATCGGTGCGACGATCGTCAAAAAGGAATACGAGCGCATGACGCACGAGCAGACGAGGGATATAATCATAACCTCCTGCTGTCATTCGGTGAATCTGCTCATACAGAAGTATTATCCCGCCGAGCTTGCCTTTCTTGCCGACGTTCTTTCCCCAATGCAGGCACACTGCCGTGATATAAAACGCCGTTATCCGACGGCAAAGACGGTATTTGTGGGTCCCTGTGTTGCAAAAAAAGATGAAGCCTCATATTATACGGGATTTGTCGATGCAGTGCTGACCTTTGACGAGCTGACCGCATGGTTCAGGGCAGAGGGAGTCGAACCGAAATCCGAGCCGGACAGCGACGAAAACAGCAGGGCGCGTCTTTTCCCGACAACCGGCGGCGTAATAAAGTCGATGACCGACAAGGATCCCGGGTATACATATATGTCGATAGACGGTACCGAAAACTGTATCGCCGCACTGCGCGATATCGAAGAGGGGAAAATACACCGCTGTTTCATAGAAATGTCGGCATGTGCGGGAAGCTGCGTCGGCGGACCTGTTATGGAAAAATTCCACCGTTCTCCGGTCAGGGATTACATTGCGGTCGAGCATTTTGCGGGCAAAGACGATTTTGCGGTCGATCAGCCGGACGAAGTGAAGCTTCGCAAGGTATTTACCGCGATCGATCGTAAAGAGCCGATGCCGTCCGAGGAACAGATAAAGGAAACGCTCAGGCAGATGGGCAAGACGAAGCCGTCGGATGAGCTTAACTGCGGTTCCTGCGGATATGACAGCTGTCGTGAAAAGGCAATCGCGATATGCCGCGGCAAGGCGGAAATCTCCATGTGCCTGCCCTATCTCAAGGACAAGGCGGAGAGCTTCTCGGACACTATCGTCAGAAATACGACGAACGGGCTTATTGTACTCAACGAAAAGCTGGAAGTTCAGCAGATCAACAGAGCGGCGCAGAAGATGCTCAATATACGGCTTGCGTCCGACGTACTCGGCGACAGCGTCGTAAGGATTCTTGATCCGTGCGATTTTGCCGACGTGCTTGACAGCGGAAGACCGATCCACAACAAGCGCACATATCTTGCGGAGTATGAAAGATATGTCGAGGAAACGATCGTCTACGACAGAGAGTACAGACTGCTCGTCTGTATCCTGCGCGATGTTACCGAGGAAGAGGCACAGAAGGAGAAGAAAGAGAATATAAGCCGTCAGACCGTCGAAATCGCCGATAAGGTGGTCGATAAGCAGATGCGGATAGTCCAGGAGATAGCGTCGCTTCTCGGAGAAACGGCGGCTGAGACAAAGATCGCACTTC
>CALBLD010000116.1 GCA_937895775.1 uncultured Clostridia bacterium | reverse complement strand
CGACGCGATATAAAAGAGCTTGAAGCAAACGGGTACATTCAGCGATACAACGGCGGAGCTATTTACCTTGACGCCGAAAATCAACTTCCTATCGAAACAAGGCGTTTTTTGCACGCAAAAGAAAAAATACAGCTTTCGGAAAAGGCAAAGCAGTATCTTCATGATGATATGTCGGTATTTATCGACAGCTCGTCAACGTGTGCATACATAGTACCTGTCCTTGCCGAATACAAAAAAATAATTTTGATTACAAATTCAATTCAATGTCTTCTGCTTGCGTCAAGATTTCACATAAAGACAATCATAGCCGGAGGTATCTTATATGAGCATGACATGTGTACGGTAGGCAGATACACAGAGGATTTTCTGAGAAATTTCAACATAGATGTCGGCTTCTTTTCGGCGCGCGGTATTTCGGATGACGGTATGATAACAGACAATGAAGAGGATCAGCTATCGGTAAGAAGAGCTGTCATGGACAACTGTTCGAAAAAACTTTTCCTCTTCGACAGCACAAAGCTCCACCAGACATTTATTTACAAGCTGTGTGACAGTGATGAAGCCGACGAAATCATATTGATATAAAAAAACGGCAGTACGGAAAACCGATGTTTCCATACTGCCGTCGGCTTATTTATACAAGGACTGTGTGACGTGGAATTTATCCTTTAATGCATTTATCACAGCTTCAATCGCAACATTTTTTTGATCTTCATCAACACCGTCCGGTGTAAACCCGACATCTGCCGGAGATTTACCTGTCAGTGTACAGGCATAAGTGAGTCCTGCAATATATCTTCCCGGACCGTATGACAAATGAAATCCATCACGTGTCAGATTATCACCGATAAATGAAGTACGGGCATTCTGAACTGCCGTCCCGGACGGAATGACCGACGAAAAAGCGTTATCCGGAATTATTCTTCCCTGCACAACGTCAGTTATTGACTTGTACATCTTCATCTGATTGCATCCGTATTTGGGAAAATCACCGTGTGTCGAATTACCCTGATACGCCCATGTCATATGCCAGACAAGCTTCGGTGCATCCCCGCATATCTTTCTGACCTCGGCTATCAGACTGTCAAGTACGTTATAACTTTCAATCTCCCCGCTGAATCCGCTTGCCTGCTGCATTGATATATAATCCCAATTCTGCGAGGCAAGTGCGTCCGAAAGCTTATAATTGTACTCGGTTGTCCATCCGTTACCGCAATTGGTACGGTATTCATATGCGGAATTATTATTTATTATATTATCGTAATGCCTCGAAAGCGAACATCCGCCTATATACAAATTACCGAGAAAAAAATCGGTAACCGACATACCCTTGAGTATATCTGCCACATATTCCATTGCATCATCCGAAAAGCTGTTCCCTATCGCAAGTATTTTCATAGTTATTTCTCACCCTTCTATTTTTCGTTTTCGGCATCAACAGACACGATAAGCATCTCATCTGTTTTTCCGAGCATGGTTCCCGAATCGCTTATCTGTGCAACTGCTATCTTTGACGGAAGTTTATCTTCGCTTCCCATATCAATTGCGATCAGATCACTTTTCAGATATACTGTTTTTTCCATAAGTGTTCCGTCGGCTATAAGTTTCGACCAAGCCGTAAAATTCTCGCCGTAGACATACAGAACTCCGTCGATAACCTCACATCGGTCAATCACTATATCGGATACACCCAGTTTCATATCAGCCATTTTAGGGTAATATTCGGTATTACCGTTATAGACATATCTCTGTGATATCCCACCCAGCACGTTATAACCGAGCATATCATATTCCAGATCGTTCAGCCATTCCGAATATTTTTCGCTATCCGAATAATACTGATGAAGCTTTGTCAGCAAACCGTTATGAACTCCTATCTTTTTGAGCACATTTGCGGCAAGCTGATATGAATACAGATCACCGATTTCTTCTCCGGAGTCTTCAAGTCCGTAATTTGAAAGAATAACATACGGCGTCTTATATGTCGAACCGCTTTTCAGATCTTTTTCCTCGATTGACAAGCTCGGAAGGTGGTCGCCGTAAAAAACAAGCACGGTCTTTTCATCAAAATTTTCAATTGTTTCGACAAGATCTTTTATAAAAAGATCTGTTTCGTTAAGCTGGTTGACATAGTATTCCAATCCGTTTATATCGGAAAGACCGCCCTCAATTTTACCGTCTATAAACTCGGCTTTTATTTTCGGCTGATAATCATCCGGCAGATCATTCGGCGGATATTTTCCGTGCCCCTGTACCGAAACAGTCATGATAAAATCGGATGTATCGGTGGATTTCAATGCATTCATTATCTGTGTCGTCAGCACATTATCTTTCGGCCACGCACCACTTATATTATATTCGACATCACTCATATACTCAAGCGGAGTAAATGTCTGAAATCCGAGGTTTTTATATATTTTATGTCTTTGATAAAACGTTGCCTGATAGTTATGGATTGCATGGGTTGAGTACCCGAGTTCCATCAGGTTATATGCAACGGTTTCGCAGGTATAGCTGTTCAGCACAGTCTTAAACGGATGCTCTCCCGGTCCGAAGAAATCGACGCTCATTCCGGTCAATACTTCAAATTCCGAGTTGACGGTTCCCGCTCCGACGACAGGCATCGTAAGATAGCCGCTGATTCCGCGTTCGCTCAGCGATGTAAAATACGGTATGGGATTCTCCGAGAATTTCACGTTAATCAGATCATTTACGTCAAAAAATGACTCAAGCTGAACGAAAATAACATTCGGCGTATCTTCCGGACTGCTGTCGCTGTATTTTTTGAGTGCATTAAGTATCTCATCCATTTTGTTCACCGAATAATCCTTCGGCGGCTCAATACCTCTGTCTACAACGCTTGTACAGAAGCAGTAGGGGAATCCATAACTTTTATAAGCTATCGGAAGACTTGCAAATTTATCCGACAACAATTTTGTTGTCGTGCCGATAGAATATGATACAGGTAATAATATCAGAGTACAGATTGCCGTTACCAGCGAACCAAACAATCTGATTTTACTTTTCGGTGCCTTGATTGCAAGAAAAACGACAAAGGCAAGTGCAACCAGGATAGCGAAACATATCAGCACGATTTGCGGAACATTCAGATATATCCTGATTATCGGCAGAACATTCGGAAGATTCAGTATATCAATTATCGAGAGGGGCGTAACGCGGCAAAGAGTCACAACGCCGTTGGCTATCCCGAGTCCCAGCCAGACCAAAGAAACAAAAGTCGTCAGAAAAAGCTTTCTGCGCACAAAAAGCGACGGCAGATAAGTTATAAAAATAATCAGAGAATTAAAGCAGAAAACAAAAAAAGAAACAATCATAAACACTGTTCCGGATTTGATCGAATGTCTGCTTACACATTCGATTATATACTCAAGAAAAAAAGACAGAACGACATAGGTGCGTATATGTTCGAAAAGTATGAGATTGTTTTTTTCGTCTCTTTCCACGAAAAAGAGAAGAAATTTTTTTGATATCGTTTTTAACGAACCGACAATCATTCTGCATATTCGGTTGATTCTGTCTTTAATAATTCTCATCTCCTTTACATACCAAAAGGGTGCGGTAATCAGTAGTCCGCACCCTCTTCATAGTATTGGTTTTGCTCAACCGATTATACCGCGAAGGAAGTCGGCAGCCATTTTTATATCGTCAACAGGTGTGTCTCCGCATTCACGCTCAATGGTAAGGAAACCGCGGTATCCAATATCATCAAGAGCGGCAAGATACGCAGGGTAATCAACGCTTCCCTGTCCGAGAGGCATTTCGGCAAAAGCCGAACCTTTATCCTTCTCTGTATCGGGGATAACGCCGTAAATCATTTCTGGATTTTTGCGATAAAGCATTTTGCCGTCTTTTGCGTGAGTATGAACTATGTAGTCTCTGAGAGTATAAACCGCTTTGACAGGATCATCACCCACTACCATAGCAAGGTTTGCCGGGTCAAGATTGACTGCAACCCCGTGTGAATCGAGGCTGTCAAGGAACTGTTTAAGGACAACAGCGGTTTCGGGACCGGTTTCGATCGCAAAATGCGCATCCATCGAATCGGCATATTCGGCAAGTTCAAGACAAGCATTACGCATAACCTCGTATCTCGGGTTAGACGGATCGGTCGGTACTACGCCGATATGTGTTGTGACGACATTTGTTCCGAGTTTTTTTGCAAGATCAAGTATTCTTTTTGACTTTTCGACAAGCCCGGCATTAAGTTCTGCATGTCCGAAACCGTGACCGAGGTCTCCGCAAATCGCGGAAAAAACAAGTCCGGAATCATTCATCATTGCGAGAAGTTCTTTGATTTTCTCGTCTGTCATCTGCTCGGGTGAATGCTCTCCGTAGGTGGAATGCATCTGTATTCCCTTCGCACCGATTGAAGCTGCCTGCTTTATCGCATCTCTTGTCGGTAATTTGAACGATTCAAGCATTGCACCGATTGGGAAATTAAACATATCATATGCTCCTTATCTGATATCATTTATTAAAAAATGCCTTTAAGGCAGATTTCAAAAAGTCATAAAAGCCGAAATATTTCAACCCGACAAACAAAACCACCGCAACAACGAAAATACAAACAATAAGCACGATAAGCTTCTTTGTTATTTTTATATTGTTCTGCGTGTTCGGCAACAGCTTCATTTTTTTCAACGGGTTTATCACCGCCGAAATAA
>CALBLD010000115.1 GCA_937895775.1 uncultured Clostridia bacterium | reverse complement strand
AGCATACTCGGCATTCGGGAACTGCAAGCTTCTTGCAGATATTGATTTTTACGGAAGTGCCGAAGATTTCGGAGTTATCGACATTGCCGACGGGAACGATTACCTTAAATCCATCGAAAAAATCAATTACATTTTGAACAAATAAGTAAATGGACGGATTTTTGATCCGTCCATTTTTACATAACCGCAAACTGCGAATTGTACAGTGCGGCATACATGCCGTTTTTATTCATGAGTTCGTCATGTGTACCCTTTTCCTTTATTTTACCGTCATCGATAACAACTATTTCATCCGCGTTTTTAACGGTTGACAATCTATGTGCAACTATCAGCGTAGTCCTGCCCTTGCAAAGCTGTTCAAGTGATTGCTGTATTGCAAGTTCGGTTGCGTTATCGAGCGCAGAGGTTGCTTCATCGAAAATCAGAATCGGAGGATTTTTCAGAAAAGCCCTTGCGATTGATATTCTCTGTTTCTGTCCACCCGAGAGTTTTACCCCTCTTTCTCCCGTATAGGTATTATATCCTTCGGGAAGTGACATGATAAAATCATGTATTCTTGCCTGCTTTGCCGCATTACGAACCTCGTCTTCGCTTGCCGACGGTTTACCGTAGGCAATATTTTCGTATATTGTCCCCGTGAACAGGAAAACATCCTGTGCAACGATTCCTATATTCTCGCGCAGTGAATCAAGGGTCATATCGCGTATATCGATACCGTCTATCAATACACTTCCCGAGGTAATCTCGTAAAAGCGCGGAATAATATTGCAGAGCGTAGTCTTTCCTACTCCGGAGGGTCCGACAAGCGCGACCTTCTTCCCCTTCGGTATATGCAGACTGATACCGTTCAGCACCGGGCTTTGCTCATTATATGCAAACGACAAATCACAAAAATCTATATCTCCGGCAAGTGTACCGGCAATTATCGCCTTTGATCTCTCGTTTTCCGGTTTCTCATCCATGATCTCACGGAATCTGACGAATCCGGTCATACCGTTTTGATACTGCTCAACAAAGGATATAAGCCTTTTTATCGGATTCATAAACACATTCACAAATATAATAAATGCGGCAAAGTCACCGACATTTATCCAGCCGTTATACACAAAGAGTCCGCCGCTGAACATAACGGCAAGATTCAGAAAATCGGTCATAAAAGCCGTCACTGCCTGAAATTCGCCCATGACCTTATATGCTCTTGAACGCGCCTTTACAAACCGCTCATTGGATCGCTCGAACCTCTCGCACTCATAATCCCTGTTTGTATATGCCTTTGAGACTCTTATACCCGATATCGCATTTTCGAGAACCGCATTGACCTCGCCGACCTCAACCTTCGTTTCTCTGAACGCCTTATTCAGTGCCAGCCTTCTCTTCATTGTATAAAAGAGAAATATCGGTATAGATGCGAAAACTATCAGTGTGAGCCACACATTTATCCTTGCCATAAGAACAAA
>CALBLD010000114.1 GCA_937895775.1 uncultured Clostridia bacterium | reverse complement strand
AAGTACACCGACTATCTCACACACATAGACGTTGTGGTAATCCTTCAGCGGATACCATCTTCCGTCTATCGAATCATCGAGAAAATTATCGACTTTGAGTCTGTCGGTATATATTTTTTTCAGCAGATAAACGCGCTCGGCTTCCTCCACAGCGCAGAAACCGTCTTTTTCAAAGGGCGTAAAGTTACACAGTTCCACCTTGTCGGTATCACGTCCGCTTTTTTTACCGCAGATATTAAGCTCGCGGCGGTATTTTTCATCGAAAAGCGAAACGGTAAAGATATCGGTGTCGTCTATCAGTTCTCTCGTATACCTGCCGGGACGTACAAAGACAGTACACACGGGTTTTCCCCACAGCACTCCCATCAGCCCCCAACTTGCCGTCATAAGGTTTATTCTTTCGTTTTTACGATCCTTACAGCCGATTATCAGCCATTTTTTTCCTATATCCTCAAATACATTGCCTGTAATTTCCGACAATTCTCTGTTTTTGAATCCCGACATGACAACAACCTGCGCTTCCGGTACGGAAGCTTCCTTTCCCGGAGCGATATTTCTCCGCCCGTATACGGTCATTATATACTTTTTTTCACATTTCGTCAATAGATTTTCTTCAAAATTGCTTTACATTTGATATTTTGTATGATATAATGAAACAATAGGGACAAACTGTCAAAGCACAAAGAGGTTTTTATGGATTCCAGAAACAAAAAGACCGTACCCGATATGCCGTCTAAGAACGCAGCGTTCATACTGCTTGCGGTTTCGGTTTTATCCGGGGCGGCATCCGGCATCATCGGAAACGGACCGATCACCGCACTTATCGCAATAATTACGGCAATGATTGCACTCATATCGCTTCCGGGAACGAATGAAAAAAAGATGGTGATCGTCTCCCTCATATGCGCACTGTCATCGGCTGCTCTCTCTGCGTGTACATCCTTCATTATAAGCGGCAGATTCGACATTCAGACTGTTTTTTCGGGCGGATATGCGGTCATTGCCCTTGCAATGACCGTTTCGGTATACAGACTGAAATCACGTCTCTTTACCGAAACCGTCGGCTCTCTTCTTATTTGTCTGCTTTTCATCGGTATTATCGCTGTCGCCGTTTACGGCTATTACGGCAGACTTGATCTTTCGGTTCTGACGGAAATCGAAAACGGACTCAGAAGTCAGATTACCGAGATCATATCGACCCTCGATGTATCAGGCAGCGAAATATCGGCGGTGCTCGGCAAGGACGAGATTGCCGCATATGCCGACACAGTCATAGTCTACATGAAACTGCTCTCGCCGAGTATCCTTTATATCTCGGCTTCGGTTGCCGTGCACATTGCGCTCGGCATATTCAGAACAGTACTCATGGGCTACGCCAGAGGCAGACGTCGTATGACCGACTGGCTGCTCTGTCCGACAAAGTCGGTCGCATGGTCATTCAATGTTTCGGCTCTTGCCGTCACACTGCTCGAAACGCTGTCTCTGTTTTCCGAATCTTCGGTAATCACCGCGCTTATTTTCGGCTTCGGAAACATTGCCCTGCTGACTTTGCCGTCATGCTGTTCCTTCGGATTCAGGCGCGTATGGTCTATGATAAAGCAACGTCAGCCTCAGGCTGTAATGCTTGTTGCGATAATCGTGATGGTTGCCTGCTGCAATCCGATATTCGTACCGTTTTTTCTTGCGATTTCGGGAGCAAACGGCTATCTTATAAAACTACGCAATGAAGGACAACGCAAATGATGATTTTTTTACCGGTCGATCCGCAAGCCTGACGAAAGGATTCATGTGAAGATGAAAAACAAGATAAAAAAATTCTTCAGGTCAAACATATTGCGCCTTGCCGTTCTGACCGTTCCGGCATTACTCATTGCCTGTTTCATATCGATGACAGGCTCTCATACCGGAGGCGGACCGATTTTATATGTTTTTGCCGCTCTGCTCCTTTACATTCTTGCGGTGAC
>CALBLD010000113.1 GCA_937895775.1 uncultured Clostridia bacterium | reverse complement strand
GATAAGCCGCTCGTTTGACGGCATACCCGAAAGCTGACCTATGGTGATCTTTTTGAGATCCACCGATACCACCCTGTCGCTCTCGCGATGTCCTGCCGAAAGCGCAAAGGCGAACATGACATTTTTCCCCGGCAGAAGTTCCGCCGTTTCGGACGCCCGCACGTTATTGCCGACAAAGACGATATTCTTCGTTCCGTTCGCTCTCAGCACATCCGCCGCAGATCCGATCTGCGTGTAGCGCAGTACGACGAAGATTACATCGTACACATCATCGGGTGCAAGTTCGGTCAGAACCGGAATCCCGCTGACCGATGTGCGCGGAGAAAAGATATTTTTTATCCGCAATCCGTGTTCTTTTATTTCGTCCGCCCATTTTCCGCGTGCCAGCAGTTTCACATCTCTGCCCGCACGGAACAGATTCCGTGCGAGATTACATCCGAGTACGCCCGCACCGTAAACCAGTATTTTCATTTTCAATCATCTCCTGTTTTATCCGAGTGCCACATCGAGCACCATCATTATGCTGAACCCCGCTGCGAAAAACAATGTTCCGACATCCGAATGTTTTCCCTGCGACATTTCGGGAATCAGCTCTTCCACAACGACATACATCATTGCGCCTGCGGCAAAGCTCAAAAGGTATGGCAGTGCCGGTATCACAAACTGTGCGGCGATCAATGTAAGCAAGGCTCCGATCGGTTCAACCGCCCCCGAAAGCACACCTCCGAGAAACGCTCTGCCCTTTTTCTCTCCCTCCGCTCTGAGCGGCATTGAGATAATCGCTCCCTCGGGAAAATTCTGTATTGCGATTCCGATCGACAGGGCGAGTGCGTTTGCCGCCGTGATCTGCGCATTTCCGCTCAGAAATCCCGCATATATCACCCCGACCGCCATTCCCTCCGGAATATTGTGCAGTATTACCGCCAGCACCATCATTGTCGTTCGTCCGAGCTTTGTTTTCGGTCCCTCCGACCGATCGCTTCCGACATGAAGATGCGGAATCAGATGATCGAGCAGAAGCAGAAACAACACGCCGATCCAGAATCCGACAAATGCCGGGACAAATGACAGTCTGCCCATTCCGCCGGACTGCTCTATCGCGGGGATCAGCAGACTCCATACCGAGGCGGCAACCATCACCCCCGCGGCAAATCCCGCAAGCGCACGCCGCACAATATCACCGAGCGACCTCTTCATGAACAATACGCACGCCGCGCCGAGTGTTGTTCCGAGAAAAGGAATAAGTATTCCGAAAAAAGCTTCCATATTACCTGTTTCTCCTGTATCCCTGTTCGTCGCGGTATTCGGGATGATCTTTCAGATAAGGT
>CALBLD010000112.1 GCA_937895775.1 uncultured Clostridia bacterium | reverse complement strand
AATGATAAAGCGTCGCAAAGAGGGAAGACCGTTTACCTTCTATCATTATATGATCGACCTGAAATCGGGTCCGTGTATCTATAAACGTATAACGGGCTGCGGTTCGGGTACAGAATATATGGCTGTGACACCGAGCGGGGAGCTTTATCCGTGCCACCAGTTTGTGGGTGATCCCGCATATAAGCTCGGTGACGTTTTCAACGGTATAGCAAATGAAGAACTCCGCTCGGAATTCGGGAAGTGCAATGCCTACTCAAGGGAAGAGTGTAAAAACTGCTGGGCGAGACTTTTCTGCTCGGGCGGATGTGCGGCAAATGCGTATCATGCCACAGGTTCGATAGACGGTGTTTATGAGTACGGCTGTAAGCTGTTCAAAAAGCGTATCGAATGTGCTGTAATGATGAATGTTGACGAGGATGCCTCGTCGGCGGAAAACGAATAATTCCGAAAAACATCTCCGATGACACCGTCATCGGAGATGCTTTTCATCTGATAATGAGCTTTAAAAGTTCGATTGTTTTTTTCTTGTCTTTTTTAAGAAGGAAAATATAAGACAGTACATTCGGATATTGTGAGATAAGACAAATTTTTCTGTAATCGTCTATGGCAGACGTTTCATCTTTGTTCAGACTGTAAAAACCGAGTATCTGTGACAGGTTGTTATCCTGCTCCGCCCGCCATTTGTTGTAAAAATCGACGGTCGGCATTGAGATAAATTCATCCGTATTAATTTCGGAATTTGTTTCACAGCAAAAATTATTGATGTTGACCTCGGTGCCCGACATGTTGAAGTCTATCAGACCCGCAAAGCTGCCGTTTTTTATAAGTATGTTTGTGCCGTTCATATCACCCTGAATAACACACCTCGGGAGAGATCGCATTACCGATTTTATTCTCGCTCTTATCGATTCATTGAAATCCGATATTTCTTCTGCAAGCCGATCTTCCCCTGTTTCTTTTAATTCGGATATGAGCATATCGAGATTTTCCTGTTTTTCGTCAATTCCTACGTCAAGCGGTGCAAGGTCAATAATACTCCACATTGACTTCTCGGGCATAAGATCGATTTCCGAAAACATGGAGGCGAATTTTCCGGTCATAGCCAGAACATCTTTTTTTATCGATTCGTGATCGACCGTCTCCCCAAGCTCGTATTCGGTAGGAAGATCAATGTAATCGGAGAGGTTACATGTATATCTGCCGTAGCCGTATGTGTATTTACCGTTTTTTGTCTTGCGATAATGCGGTGCAATTACACCGATACTGTTGTACCGTTCACATAGCCTTGCGATGGCGGCTATGCGTTTTTCACCGAATGACGAACTCCAGATCCGCAATACATGTTTTTTATCGATGATCGCATTGATTCTGATATCGTCTTCGCGCGATGTGTCGAAGATGTTGATTTCGGATCCGATTTCTACCCCGAATTCGGATGCGATTTCTGATATTTTTTCTCTGCTTATGTCCATGTGTTTCAAAATCAGCGGGCGACAATGTATGTCACCCGCTTTTATCGTTTTATTTAAGCTCAATTATGCTTTCATCCCACATTTCGGGAGCATCATAGCCCATCAGATTCACGATCGTAGCCGCAACATCGGACAAACCGAAGTGCTTGTCTTTCTTTACGGTGTAATGATCGCCCGCAAAGTTGTCATATATGATGCAGGGAACCGGATTGAGTGTGTGGCTGGTCTTAGCCTTGTAGCTGCCGTCTTTGTTCTTCTTCGGCTCGCCGGTCTTTTTGTCAATCTCGTACATCTCGTCCGCATTTCCGTGGTCGGCGGTGATTATAGCCGCACCGTGCATCTCGTCGATGACGGGCAGGAGTCTTGCGAGCTGGAGATCAAGCGCTTCTACCGAAATTCTGGTCGCATCGATGTTGCCGGTGTGTCCGACCATGTCCCCGTTGGGGTAGTTGACACGGATAAATCTGTACTTACCCGACTTTATGAGATCGATCATCGCATCGGTGATTTCCGCACACTGCATCCACGGACGCTGTTCGAACGGAATAACGTCCGAAGGCTTTTCGATATATACCTCAAGCTCGTCCGAGAATTTGCCCGAGCGGTTGCCGTTCCAGAAATAGGTTACATGTCCGTACTTCTGCGTTTCGGATATGGCTGCAATCTCGATTCCGGTGTCAGCCATATATTCGCCCATCGTGTTTGTGATCTCGGGCGGATTGACAAGGTAATGCTTCGGGATGTGCAGATCGCCGTCATATTCGAGCATTCCCGCATAGTATACTTTCGGATTGCGCTTTTTGTCGAATTTGTCGAAATCATCACCCGAGTCAAATGCTTTGGAAATTTCGATAGCACGGTCGCCGCGGAAGTTGAAGAATACGACGCTGTCTCCGTCCTCTATGGTTCCGACGGGCTTGCCGTCATTCGCGATTACAAATGCGGGAAGATCCTGATCTATGACCTTGTATTCGTTGCGGTAGGTCACTATCGCATCTTCAGCCGATGCAAACTGTCTTCCTTCGCCGAGAACATGGGTCTTCCAACCCTCTTCAACCATTTTCCAGTTGGCTTCGTAACGATCCATGGTGATCTTCATACGTCCGCCGCCCGATGCGATGCATACGTCAAAGTCGGGAGAGCGAAGTTCATCGAGAAATGCTTCAAACGGTCTTACATAGTCGAGTGCCGAGGTTTCGCCGACATCTCTGCCGTCAAGCAGGATGTGTATGCGCACCTTGTGTACTCCGTCTTCCTTGGCATGAGCCACCATTGCCTTAAGATGATCGATGTGCGAATGAACATTGCCGTCCGAGAAAAGACCGAGAAAATGCAGAACCGAATTATTGTTTTTTACATTGTTGACAACATTGATCCATGTCTCCGATCCGAACATTTTGCCGGATGCGATCGAATTTGATACGAGCTTTGCACCCTGTGCGAAAACC
>CALBLD010000111.1 GCA_937895775.1 uncultured Clostridia bacterium | reverse complement strand
GCTTTTTCGGAAGATTTGCCGAAATCAGCGAGGCGTTTTTGCTGTAGCGTATCGACAGCTTTCCCCCCTCGGTCTTCCAGCACATGCGGTATTTGTCATTGTCCCCCTCTTCCGAAACGGAGACGGAACCGTCATTGCTTTTTCTGATCTCGACCTTTCCGCATGCCCATCCGATGTCAATGCTCTTTATCTTGTCGTCGCCTGCGCCGAAATCGGTTTCGGTGTAGCTGTCATCGCCCGAAAATCCGTTCAGCGTCGAAAAGAAATTGAATCCCATAATGTTTTTACCTGCCTTTACAAAGAAAATTCCGATCACAAGACCGATGCTCAGTGCGATTATCAATATAACGCTTGTGATTATGCCTATTATGCCGATAGTGTTGTTTCTGCCCATAAAATATATCCCTGTAACAAGTATTGCAGTAAGCAGAAGGATCGCCAGAGAACTTGCGGCAATACTTTGTATTTCGGTATTCCTTCCTTTCATTATTTTCATCTCATTTCCGCAGATTCATAATTGATAAGATAAGACTTTCAAACGCCGAACCGATAAGAAATACTATCCATGTTACAGCCCACGCGTGAGTAATAAAGGACAGCGCAAAATAAACGATGACCGTAATAAGCCATATCAGCTTCTTTATCGGCTTAACCTCGGCTTTCGTGTATGCGTTTACCGTATTGTAATCGAAGTAAATCGCTTTGCGCTGTGCAGGGATCATCGCTCCCGAAATTATCAGTATGATTCCCGCCGCAACAAGAGCAAACAGAAGGGTTATGCCGAGCCTTTCGGGTTCGGAAACGACCATGACGGGAACCGCACACGCAATCTCGCAACCGACCCCGAGTCCGATGAGTCGGTAGTGAAAATAAGTCTTGGTTGTTGCGCCGTCCCGCTTTGGGGAAAAAAAAAAAAAGAGAAAACCGCCCGCCGCAACAAAAACAAGTATCGGTGCGGCGATCCATCCGCCGTCATAGCCGTTGACCGAGAGCATTACCGTCGGAACCCAGCAGAGGGCGCAGAACAGAATGCCGAAGGTTATCACAAGCTGGTGAAACGGAGTGCGCCCTGACATGAAGGTGTTTCTGCCGCTCTGACCGGGAGAAGCCGTAGAGCCGGATGCCGGACGTTCGTCACCCGCGCCCGGATTGCTTTTTTCTTCCTTTTTGCCGAACAGCTCGGAGGTGTCACCGAGACTGTCGCATGTCTGCCGGAAAGCTTCGTCTTCGCTCATTCCGTTTGAAATCAGATCGTCATACTGCTGGCGGAGATTCGTTGTTATTTCTATTTTAAGCTCACACGCCTCGGGTGTGTTCGGGCTTCCTTCAAATGCCTTTTCCAAAAAAGCATCGAGTTTTTCGTAGCTGTTACTCATATCTGTTCATCCTTTCCGAAAATCAGTCTGTC
Organism: uncultured Clostridia bacterium; assembly: GCA_937895775.1. Lineage (GTDB taxonomy): Bacteria > Bacillota > Clostridia > Oscillospirales > CAG-272 > CAKSQF01. Next base: position 864 of record CALBLD010000111.1, on the reverse strand, counting down.
CAATATTCTTCTTGCATTGCTCCAGTCGTTTCGACTTCTTTCGAGAGTATTTTTCCCTCTGTCGGTGATCCGGTAGTAGTGTCGTCTTGCTCCGCCGGCTTCACTGCCCCAGTAGGATTCTATGTCCCCCGATTCTTCGAGACGCTTGAATGCACAATACAATGTCGCCTCTTTCAAAGTGAATTCGCCGCCCGAATATTCCTTTATCGATTTGTTGATCTCATATCCGTAGCTGTCTCCGCTTTCAAGGAGCGCGAGAAGAACCGTGTCGGTATTTCCTCTCAGAAGGTCCGATGTTATTGACATTTGATTCCCCTCCTTTTTGACAGCATTATAGCATGAGATACATTGTCTGTCAAGGTATCTCACACAATAATATTGTAAACAATGTATGAACAAAAAAGGATCGCAGATTGTTCTGCGATCCTTTTTTATATGTGTTCATTTTTTGAGTTTTGCCTGGGCTTTGAGTCTGTTTTGCGTGTTGAGAATGGATTTTCTCAGACGGATGTTGTGAGGAGTGACTTCAATAAGCTCGTCCTGCGCAATAAACTCTATCGCTTCCTCAAGTCCCATGATTCTCGGCGGAGTGAGGATGAGTTTTTCGTCGGCACCCTTTGAACGGATGGCGGTAAGCTGCTTGGTTTTGCAGGGATTTACCGCGATATCACCGAGCTTCGGGTTCTCTCCGACGATCATGCCCTCGTATACCGGAGTCTGTACGCCGACAAACAGCTGTCCGCGATCCTGTGTGTTGTAAAGACCGTAAGAGGTTGTCTCACCCGCCTCGGATGCTACGAGCGATCCGGTAAAGCGGGAGGTGATGTCTCCCTTGTAAGGCTCATAGCCTGCAAAAATCGTATT
>CALBLD010000110.1 GCA_937895775.1 uncultured Clostridia bacterium | reverse complement strand
GCCGCCGTCGGGTATCTCGTTCACGAAATGTACGGTCGCACCGGTGACCTTTACTCCTTTTTCAAGTGCCGCACGATGTACCCGGAGTCCGTAGAACCCGGCACCGCAGAAGGATGGGATAAGCGACGGATGAATGTTTATGATCCGGTGGTCGTAACGCTTCGTGAAATCGGCAGAGAGTATCTGCATAAATCCGGCAAGAACGATAAGATCTGCCGAGTAGTCTTCAAGCAGCTTTGCAATGCGTTTTTCAACGCCGTCTTTGCCGTATTCTCCGACCGTTACCACCTCGGTCGGTATGCCCGCAACGTCCGCTCTTCTGAGCGCATATGCGTCACTTTTATTGGAAATCACAAGCACAATTCTGCCGCTGTGCAGAATGCCGCTTTTTTCGGCATCGATAAGTGCCTGAAGATTTGTACCTCCGCCCGAAACCAGTACGGCAATCCTTGCATATCTCCGAACGGCGGTGTTTTTGCTTTTCATAAGATCAAAACTGTCCTTTCTTCGGTGAATTTCGGGGTCTATGTTCTTTTCGGAACCTTTTCGAGAAGTGGAAGAACGACCGCTCCGAGAGTGTTTCCGACAATGACGGCGAACAGAAATCCCGCCGCCCCGAGGTCACTTATGCCGGAAGCACCGAAATAAAACATGTCAGCGATCGAGTGTTCGAATCCGCTCAGAATAAATGTCGGGATGCAGAAGAGTATCGCGATCGGACTTTTCTTTTTGCGGAAGATGTCTACCGCAAGATACATGAGCATGCCGCAGAAGGCGGCGCGCACGACCGTCCGGGCGGGACTCTGCGACAGCTTTGCTTCGAAAACACCGACGGCATTGTCGCCGATAGACGGAATAGCCGAACGAACAACCATGCCGAGAAGGAAAGTTGACAGCAGATTTCCGCAGAGTCCGATGAAAAGCCTTGCAATGTTTTTAGGCGACCGATCGTCGGTGATATAGGCTATTTTCCCGGTGAAAAGATAATATTCCATGTAGCATATGCAGAGCAGAGCCACAGAAAAGAGGATTGCTCCGACATATCTGTTTTCACAAGAAAGAAAAACACAGCCGCCGACCGAGATCAGAAGCCCGGCACAGATGCTCTCGGAAAATGTCCTCAGCATAGTTCAATCCTTTCGTCGGCTTTGACAATTTTGCCGATGATATATGCATCCTCTCCGTTTGCTTTCAGCAGATCGAGTGCGCTGTCGGCATATTCCTCGGGTACGACAATGCTCATTCCGACACCCATGTTGAAGGTGTTGAACATGTCGCGCTCGGAAATGTCACCGAGCTTTGCTATCATGTCGAAGATCGGGAGAGTCGAAATGCTTTTGCGGTTTATGCGGGCGCATAAACCTTCGGGGATACTGCGCGGAATGTTTTCGTAAAAGCCGCCGCCGGTAATGTGGGAAATACCGTGTACCGGAACCTTTTCAAGAAGTGCCAGCACCGGCTTTACGTATATTTTCGTCGGGGTGAGCAGTACCTCGCCGAGCGTTTTCATATCAAGCCCGGGGATCGGCTTGTCAAGCTCGCAGGGTCCGATGGCAAATACCTTGCGGGCGGGCGAAAAA
>CALBLD010000109.1 GCA_937895775.1 uncultured Clostridia bacterium | reverse complement strand
TAAAGACGACAAAGGGATCAGAACTCTCGTCCTGATCCCTTTGTCAGCGATCTGAGGTCATGACCGATCGGTCATGACCTGTTTTTCATTCGCATTTCTATCACTTTATCGGTAATCTTTATCGCACCGGTATGTATATCGTTCTCATTCTCAACCAGCTTTTCCATCGGACAGACATCGGTGCCGTCGCAGTTCATTATCTTTTCGACCAACTTACCGTATCCGACCGGTATTCCGTGTGCCTTCAAGAGTGCAAGTCCGCCTTCCGATATAACATCGGCGTAGACCTCGGCAATGCCGCCCTGCACAAAGAGAATCGCCGCCGCTTTGCCGACAACCTTATCCGCCGCCGAATATCCCGACACATCATGACCCGTGCGCAGCAGGTTTATCATAGGATAAACGCCCCGCTCGACGCTCGTTATAACACAGCCGTCCTTACAGAGAGAGAGCGTGTGTCCGACAAGATTTTTTCTTGCTGTTTCTATATCGTTCATTATAATTACTTCCGTTTCTCGTCAGCCGACCCTGTCAAGAAGTTTCTTCATCCCGATAATTACAAGCGGAACAATCACTGCCTGACATACAAGTCCGGGTATGCCGTTCTTTATCTGTCCGAGAACAATCTCCGCGGTCAGCGATGCGTTCTTTCCGAACAGCACGACCGAAAGAAGGAAGGTCGCTCTGCCGCACAACTGTGCGCAGAGTACTGCGGGCAGTGCAAACAGGCTGTTTTTCGCGATCTTTTTGGAAAACATACCGCAGACCGCCGCAAACACGCAAAGCTCAAGCATCATAAACGGAAGTCTCGATGCGGCAGGCATTGCGGTTCCGACAGCCGACGTCAGAAGATAACTTACAAGCGGCGAAGTCATGCCGACGGCTGCACCGAATCGCCATCCGAGCATACATCCGCCGATAAGCACCGGCAGATACATCGGCAAAAATTTTATTCCCGCACCCTGTCCGATCGCAAGGTGCGCAAGCTGAGGCAGAGCGACCGCAAGTCCCACGACCGCAAGTGCTATCACCGTTTTTACCGTCAGTCTGATTCCCGTTCCGAACTGTTTTCTTTCCAATACGCTGTCTATCATGATAATTGCTCCGATCTCTTTATTTCATACAATATATATAATATTGTATTGTGCGCGAAAAGTCAATAGATTTAACAAAAAATTAACTAACCCTCCGACTGACAATAAATACACCGACGTTTTTGCGGATCGCCACCGACATATCTGAACAGCGGCGCAAGCTCCTGCTCAACCGATGATATACAGCGCGGATTTGTACATCTGCCGATCCTCACAAGATCGGGCGAAAGGAGCGGATTTTCGGGTGTCTCGTCGGAGGCAAGCAGCATGAGGATAAGTGCCATGCGCATATACTTGCCGTTTTCCACCTGCCTGAAGTAGCAGGCTCTCGGATCGCTGTCAACCTCAACGCTGATCTCATTGACCCGCGGGAGCGGATGAAGCACCCGCAATCCGGGTCCGCCGAGCTTCATTTTTTCGGGAGTCAGTATATACGAGTCCCTGAGACGGAGATATTCCTCTTCGCTCGTGAATCTTTCCTGCTGTACCCTCGTCATGTAAAGTATATCAAGGGATGCCATGGCTTCGTCAAGTCCGACGGTTTCGGTGTACTCAACACCTTTTTCGTCGAGAATTTCCTTCATATACTGCGGGAGCCTCAGCTCGGGCGGAGAAATAAGCACAAATCTGACATTTTTATAGCGTATAAGCGCATTTATAAGCGAATGAACGGTGCGTCCGAATTTCAGATCGCCGCACAGACCGACGGTAAGTCCGTCGAATCCGCCCTTTTCCCTGTATATGGTGAAAAGGTCGGCAAGCGTCTGGGTCGGATGGCAGTGACCGCCGTCCCCCGCATTTATAACCGGTATCGACGCGTTCACTGCCGCAACAAGCGGCGCGCCCTCCTTCGGATGTCGCATTGCGATTATATCCGCATAGCAGGAAACCACCTTTGCCGTGTCCGCCACGCTCTCCCCTTTTGATGCAGAAGAGCTTTTTGCCTCCGAAAATCCTATCACATTCCCGCCGAGTTCGTACATTGCCGCCTCAAAGCTGAGCCTTGTTCTCGTTGATGGCTCAAAAAAGAGTGTTGCAAGCTTTTTACCCCTGCACCTTTCGCTGTAATCAGACGGATGCGCAATAATATCTTCGGCAGTCGATATAAGTCTGCCGATCTCTTCGACGGTCAGCTCTGATATATCTATAAGGCTTCTCTTCATCTGTTCTCACTTCCCTCACGGTTTATCCAGCTTTCATCCGACGGATTATTGCGGAACGCGATCAGCCGCGCGATATCTTCCTTCTTTATATATCCCGTCTCGGCTGCAACCTCGGCGACCGAATCGAAATCTGTCAGGCTCACGTTTTTTAGTCCCGCCTCACCGAGACATTCGATTCCCTTCTTCATACCGTATGTGAAAATCGAGACGATTCCGAGAACCTCGGCTCCTGCTTCCCTGAGTGCTTCCGCCACCTCTATGACGCTTCCTCCGGTAGAGATAAGGTCTTCGATTATCACTGTCTTCTGCCCGGGTTCAAGCCGTCCTTCGATACGGTTCTGCCGTCCGTGATCCTTATTGCCCGATCTTACATATCCCATAGGCATACCGAGCAGGTGTGCGGTAATTGCGGCGTGAGCGATTCCCGCGGTTGACGTTCCCATCAGAACCTCGGCATCCGGGTAAAATCTTTTTACCGTTTCGGCAAGCGCATTTTCAACGTCATTTCTCACCTCGGGCGCGGTCAGCGTCAGTCTGTTGTCGCAATACACCGGACTCTTTATTCCGCTCGCCCATGTAAACGGTTCTTCGGGGCGGAAAAATACCGCTCCTATCTTCAGAAGATCTTTTGCAATCAGTTTCTTTGTGTCTGTCATTTTCGCTCATATCCTTTCGTTTATATCTCTTTTGTTCCGACAAATTCGCGCACACAGCGTCTGTATGCCGCAACCGGATCGGCTGCCGCCGTTATCGGTCTGCCGACCACTATATAATCGCTTCCGAGTTCTCTCGCCTTTTCGGGTGTCGTAACCCTCGACTGATCGCCCTTTTCGCCGTCGGCAAAGCGGATCCCCGGTGTGACCGTAAGAAAGCCGCTTCCGCAGACGCTGTGCACGCTCTCCGCTTCAAGCGGCGAGCAGACCACTCCGTCAAGTCCCGCGATCGCTGCATTTTTTGCGTAGTGCATGACGACGCTCTGCATATCCCTGTCTATAAGCAGATCACCGTGCATTGCTTCCTCACTTGTCGATGTGAGCTGTGTGACCGCGATAAGCAGCGGTCTAGTACCGTCGGGACGCGTCAGTCCCTCAAGTGCCGCGCGCATCATCGGAATCGTACCCGCGGCGTGGAGGTTGCACATGTCAACGTCAAGTCCCGAAAGGACAGCCATCGATCTTTTCACGGTATTCGGGATATCGTGCAGTTTAAGATCGAGAAATATTCTGTGACCCCTGCCCTTTATCTCCCGCACTATGTCGGGTCCCGCCGAATAGAACAGCTCCATTCCGATTTTGACAAACGGCTTTTCCTCCCTGAACATGTCAAGAAAGTCAAGACATTCGGTTCTGCCCGGAAAATCGCAGGCAATAATTACATCTTTCATCTGTGTGCTCCTCCCGTTATTTCTTCAAGACTCTGTATGTTGTATTTTCTCATTACTTCGGGCAGGCGGTCGATTATTTTTTTGCAGGCAAACGGATCGACGAGATTTGCCGCGCCGACCTCGACTGCGGTCGCTCCCGCGAGCATGAATTCGATCACATCCTCGGCAGTTGCGATGCCGCCCATTCCGACTATCGGAATTTTTACCGCCTCATAAACCTTGTACACCATGCTTACCGCGACCGGCTTGACTGCGGGTCCGGACAGACCGCCCGAGCCGACCGCAAGAATCGGTTTTCTCGTTTTCGGGTCGATCCTCATCCCGACAAGCGTGTTTATGAGCGATATGCCGTCGGCTCCCGCACTCTCGCACGCCTTTGCAATCGCGGTTATATCGGTCACATTCGGCGACAGTTTTATTATGATCGGCTTTGCGGTAACATTTCTGACAGCCGCCGTGACCGCCGCGGCGTTTTTCGGATCGGTTCCGAACGCCAGACCGCCGCCGTGGACATTCGGGCAGGAAATATTTATCTCAAACCACCCTATATTGTCTTCGCCGTCAAGCCTTTCGACCGTGTAAACGTAATCCTCTGTCGAAAATCCGCTCACGTTCGCCATTACCGGCTTGTGAAAACAGCTTCTCAGTTTCGGCAGTTCTTCTGCAATCACCGCTTCGACTCCCGGATTCTGCAATCCGACCGAGTTCAGCATACCCGAACTGCATTCGGCAATACGCGGCGTGGGATTTCCGAAGCGCGCTTCTCTCGTCGTCCCTTTGAACGAAAGGCTTCCGAGGCAGTTTATATCGTAAAGCTCCGCAAATTCGTAGCCGTACCCGAAGGTTCCGCTTGCCGGTATCACCGGATTGTCAAGTTCTCTGCCGCACAGTCTGATTTTTGTATTCACCATTCGATCTCCTCCCTGACAAACACCGGACCCTCGCGGCAGACCCGCTTTGCTCCGCTCTTTGTCTTGCAGGTGCATCCCATACACGCACCGAAGCCGCAACCCATCCTCTCCTCAAGGCTGAATTGTCCGCTTGTCTTTGCCGCCGAGTTTACCGCCGAAAGCATCGCTTTCGGACCGCAGGTGTAAATATAACTGTACGGGATATCATTCATCGCGGCGGTCACAAAACCCTTTACTCCCTTGCTCCCGTCAACCGTGGTAATAATCACCCTGTCCGAAAGTGCCGAAAATTCTTTTTCGTAAAATATTTCGTCCGCCTTATTGAAGCCGAGTATCACCGACGGTCTTTTGCCCTCTGCGACAAGTTTTTTGCAAAGTCCGTAGAGCGGCGGGACACCGACTCCGCCGCCTATCAGAAGCGGTGTATCCCCGGAAGTCCGGACGTCAAACCCGTTTCCGAGTCCGATAAGCATGTCAAGCCTCTCTCCTTCCTTCATCCCGGCAAGCTTTTCGGTTCCCTCACCGACAATTTTGTATATCAGCTTTATGCTTTTTTCACCAGAGTCGCATACCGAAATCGGTCTGCGCAGAAAGAAGCCGTCGAGCTTTATATTTACAAACTGCCCCGGTTTTTTTATCGGCGTTCCGTCGCCTTCGACAATCATTTCGAACACCGACGGCGCAATTTCTTTATTGCGTACAATCAGACAGATATCCTGTTTCATCCGATCACTCCTTTTCATGCGTCGATTGTCGATATGCCGAGCGTCATTTCTTCAAGCACATCGAGCATTACCCTTACCGTATCAAGAGATGTGAACATCGTAACATTGTTTTCGACCGCACAGCGTCTGATCTCATGTCCGTCCGAAAGCACATCCGACGAGCTTACATCTCTCGTATTTATAACATAAGTCACATAGCCCTGTCTGATCGCCTCGGGAATCTCTCTGCTTCCCTCGGATATCTTGCCGAGCATGTGAGTTCTTATCCCGTTCTTCTTCAAAAACAGTGCGGTTCCCTCGGTCGCCTGAATGTTGAAGCCGAGATTATAGAATCTGCGTATCAGCGGAAGTGCCTCCTCCTTGTCTCCGTCCGCAACGGTCACAAGCACGGTTCCGTAATTGGTAACGCTCATTCCGCTTGCCTTCAGTGCTTTGTAAAGTGCTCTCGTCAGACTGCTGTCGTAGCCTATCGCCTCGCCCGTGGACTTCATCTCGGGCGACAGGTATGCATCAAGTCCGCGGAGCTTTGAGAAGGAGAAGGCGGGAGCCTTCACATACCAGCGGTTTTTACGCGTCGGTTGCAGCCGATCCGGCTTCTGTGCCGCCAGCGTCTCTCCGAGCATAACCTTTGTCGCAATATCGGCAAGGGGAAGACCCGTCGCTTTCGAAAGGAACGGAACCGTTCTCGACGAGCGCGGATTTACCTCGATTATATAGACATTTTCGGATTTGTCTACGATAAACTGTATGTTGTACAGACCGACGATACCGATACCGAGTCCGAGCCGTCTTGTATAATCAAGAATCGTTTCTCTGACTCTGTCGCTGACGCTGAATGTCGGGTAGACGCTTATCGAATCGCCGCTGTGAATACCCGTGCGCTCGACAAGCTCCATTATCCCCGGCACAAAGACCTCCTTTCCGTCGCATATCGCATCGACCTCAAGCTCCTTGCCGACGATGTACTTATCGACAAGCACCGGCTTATCTTCGTCTATCTCAACCGCCGTGCGCAGATATCTGCAAAGCTGATCTCCGTCGGCGACTATCTGCATCGCTCTGCCTCCGAGTACAAATGACGGGCGCACGAGCACCGGATATCCGACCTCTTTTGCCGCACGAAGTCCGTCGGAGATTTTTGTGACCGCTCTTCCGGGAGGCTGCGGGATACCGAGTTCAAGAAGAAGCTTTTCGAAAAGCTCACGGTTTTCGGCTTTGTCTATCGCCTCACAGTCGGTACCGATTATCCTTACCCCGCGCCGTGCAAGTCTGTCCGACAGATTTATCGCGGTCTGCCCGCCGAGCGATGCGATTACCCCGACCGGATTTTCAAGATGAATTATATTCATGACATCTTCGACGCAGAGCGGCTCAAAATAGAGCTTATCCGAGCAGGTATAGTCGGTTGACACCGTTTCCGGATTGTTGTTTATAATTATTGCCTCATATCCCGATTTCTTTATTGTCGTAACCGCGTGGACAGTCGAATAGTCGAATTCCACACCCTGTCCTATGCGTATCGGTCCCGAGCCAAGAACCACTATTTTCTTTTTGTCGGAAACCGCCGATTCGTTTTCGTCCTCATATGTCGAATAGAAGTAGGGGATATAGCTGTCAAATTCGGATGCGCAGGTATCGATCATCTTGTAGACCGGGAAAAGTCCGAGTTTTTCGCGCAGTGCGTATACCTCGTCCTCGGTCATTTTCCAGAGCCTTGCGATCGCGCGGTCGGAAAATCCCATACGCTTTGCCCCCCAAAGAATCTTTTCATCGCCGACATTCTCCGAGAGCCTCTTTTCCTCTCTGACTATGTTGCAAATCTTTTCAAGAAAGAGCATATCTATCTTCGTTGCCTCGCAGATCATACCTATATCGGTCTCTCTGCGCATAAGCTCGGCAATTGCCCAAAGGCGGTCGTCGGTTCCGTCCTTGATGTACGAAAGCAGTTCTTCGTCCCCCGCTTCGTCGAATTTTTTCATATAAAGATGATCGACGCCGATCTCAAGCGATCTTGCCGCCTTGAGCAGGCTCTCTTCGATCGTCCTGCCGACGCTCATCACCTCTCCTGTCGCCTTCATCTGGGTTGACAGTCTGTTGTTTGCCGACGAAAATTTATCAAACGGGAAGCGCGGCATTTTTGTGACCACATAATCAAGCGTCGGCTCGAACGAGGCGGGGGTATTCGCTATCATTATTTCGTCAAGATGCATGCCGACGGCAATCTTTGCGCTGACTCTCGCTATCGGGTAACCGCTTGCCTTGCTTGCAAGTGCCGACGAGCGTGAAACTCTCGGATTCACCTCGATCAGATAATATCTGAACGACAGCGGATCAAGCGCAAACTGCACATTGCATCCGCCCTCTATCTTCAGTGCCCTTATGATGCGCAGTGCGCTGTCGCGGAGCATATGATACTCCTTGTTTGTGAGCGTCTGCGACGGACATACGACAACCGAGTCGCCGGTATGGATGCCCACAGGATCGATGTTTTCCATGTTGCAGACCGTTATCGCCGTGTCGTTTGCATCTCTTATGACCTCGTATTCTATTTCCTTGTAGCCCTTTATGCTCTTTTCGACCAGCACCTGATGTACCGGCGAAAGCTCAAGCGCACTGCGCAGAAGCTCGGCACATTCGTCCGGGTCGTCGGCAAATCCGCCGCCGGTTCCGCCGAGCGTGAAGGCGGGGCGAAGTACGACCGGATATCCGATCTCATCCGCCGCGCGAAGTCCGTCGTTTATGTTTTCGGCAATCCGCGAGCGCAGTACAGGCTCTCCGAGCTGTTCGCAAAGTTCCTTGAAAAGCTCGCGATCCTCCGCGCGCTCTATGCTTTCACTGCTTGTGCCGAGCAGAACCGTGTTACATTCGCGCAAAACTCCCTTTTTTTCAAGCTGCATTGCGAGATTGAGTCCGGTCTGACCTCCGATTCCGGGAACTATTGCGTCCGGACGCTCGTATCTGATAATTCTTGCAAGATATTCAAGATTCAGCGGCTCCATATAGACCTTGTCGGCGATCGACGTATCGGTCATTATCGTCGCGGGATTCGAATTACAGAGTATAACCTCGTAGCCCTCCTCCTTGAGCGCAAGACACGCCTGAGTTCCCGCATAGTCAAACTCCGCCGCCTGCCCGATCACTATCGGACCCGAGCCGATGACAAGTATTTTCTTCAGATCAGTTCTCTTAGGCATTCGCTTTTCCCTCCATCATTGCAATAAAGTTGTCAAACAGATATGCGCTGTCCTGCGGACCGGGTGCGCTTTCGGGATGATACTGGACACTGAACATCCCCGATTCTCTGTCGCAAACTCCTTCAACCGTCCCGTCAAGCAGATTGACATGCGTGATCTCAAGTCCGGTTCCCGCAAGGCTCTCTTCTCTTACCGCAAAGCTGTGATTCTGCGATGTGATCTCAACCTTTCCGGTAGAAAGATTCTTCACCGGGTGATTGCCTCCCCTGTGTCCGAATTTGAGTTTGTAGGTTTCGGCTCCGCAGGCAAGACTTATAAGCTGGTGACCGAGGCATATCCCGAACACCGGATATTTTCCTCTCACCTTTCTGACAAGCCCGATCACCTCGCCGACATCCTGCGGGTCGCCCGGTCCGTTTGAAAGGAAGATTCCGTCGGGACGCATTTTTTCGATCTCGGAAAGCGGCGTATTGTACGGAACCACCGTGACGTTGCATCCCCTTGCATTGAGCGAGCGGATTATGTTCAGCTTTATTCCGCAGTCTACCGCAACCACATTGTAGGCGGCATTTGCGGTTCTTGAATACCATCTTTTTTTACAGCTGACTCTCGCAACCGCATCGTGCGGAACAGGTGTGTTCCTTATCAGCTCCACGGCGCGCTCTGTCGGAATATCGGCGTCGGTGATCGCCACTCTTCTGCTTCCCGCATCTCTTATGCTTCTCGTAAGCTTCCGCGTATCCACACCGCTTATCCCGGGAATCCTGTACTCCTCCATTACCTCGGACAATGTTTTCGTATATCTGAAATTCGACGGCAGATCGTTGTACTCTCTCACAATCAGTCCGCCCGCGGTCGGAAGCTTGGTCTCGTAATCCTCGTCGGCGGTTCCGTAGTTACCTATCAGCGGATATGTCATCACTATCGCCTGATCGGTGTAGGACGGGTCGGAAATTATCTCCTGATAGCCCACCATCGAAGTATTGAACACGATCTCGCAGACCGCATCGGCATCGCTCCCGAACGATTCACCGTAATATTCTTCCCCGTTTTCAAAAACTATCTTTCTCTTTTTCATGCCTGCCATACAATCTTACCTCCGCATACAGTCAACAGATTTTTTCCGAACACTTTTCTTCCTTCAAACGGCGTGCTTCTGCCCTTGCCCGCAAATTCGGCGGGATCGACGATGTACTCCGCTCCGAGATCGAACACACATACGTCCCCGCGATCCGGCAGACCGAACCGCCTGCGCGGCGCAACCGACATCAGTCCGATCAGCTTTTCAAGTGTAATTATATCCTTCTTCACAAGCTCGGTATACAGTACCGGAAAGGCGGTTTCAAGTCCGACCACACCCATAAGACTTTTTTCAAGTCCGCCCGACTTTTCGGATGCGGCGTGCGGTGCGTGATCGGTTGCTATCATGTCGATCGTGCCGTCGGTTATCCCTTCAATCAGGGCAACCCGGTCGGCTTCGCTTCTTATCGGCGGATTCATCTTGAATCTGCCGTCCTCTTCGAGCATGCTGTCGTTCAGAACCAGATAGTGCGGTGCGGTTTCACAGCTCACATCGATTCCGCGAGCCTTTGCCTCTCTTATAAGCCTTACGCTCTCGGCGGTCGATATGTGGCAGACATGATAGCTGCATCCTGTCTCTGCCGCAAGCCTTATATCCCGCTCGATCTGACGCCATTCGCTTTCACCGACGATTCCTCTGTGTCCGTGCGCTCTGCAATAGTCGCCGTCATGGATGTAGCCGTCGCCTCTTAGCCGATCGTCCTCGCAGTGGGCGACTATCATCTTCCCGACCGATTTTGCTCTTATCATCGCCTGCCGCATCATTTCCTCGCTCTGCACGCCCTTACCGTCATCCGAAAAGGCAACGCAATAGGGTGCAAGCTCCTCCATATCGACTGTTTCGCTTCCCGCCTCGTTTTTGGTTATCGATGCATACGGATGAACGCCGATCTTCGCGCTTTTCCCGATTATATCAAGTTGTTTCTTTATCGCTTCGACCGAATCGGGAACCGGGTCAAGATTCGGCATCGTACACACATCGGTGTACCCGCCTCTTGCGGCGGCGGCGCATCCGCCCGCAATATCCTCCTTGTATGAAAAACCCGGCTCTCTGAAATGTACATGTACATCACAGAAAGCCGGCAAAACCGCGATATCCGACCCGGGAGCGAAACGCTCCGGATTCAAAAAAATACTGCTGTTACCGAAAACGGAAACAGCAGACGAAAAATCTTTTCTTATGAAAACACCGTTTGTATAAACAGATATCCGACCGGACTGCTTCTTCTTCATTGCGGCAACCTCCTCTTTATCTGTTTATCATCGGGGCAAATGCCCCAAGCCTCGGCTATTATACAATAAACATTTCTCAATGTCAATAGGCTTATGCCACAATTTTGATAAATATCGGAAAATATTTTTTGGCTTTTTCGACTATCGCGGAATGTTCTGTTGACATCGGCTCGGTGGAATGTTATAATACATGTGGGTGCCATTTGCCCCGGACAACGGTATATGAAAGGAATCCCCGCCCATGAAACGCATTATATCGGACAGCACCGAAAGGCTTCTGCCGAAGTTTTTCGAAAAAACAACTCTTTTTTACGAATCATTTGACTTTGGACGGTCGTACACATACGACGCATCGACCCCCTGCGACCTCCGGCTGTCGGTCTGCGACGGTCCCGACAAAAGCCTTGTGGGCTACGAACACACCGGCATATCGGGCGACGGCGTGCTGAAAATATCCGGACATCCCGAAAAGGACCCGATGCGCTTTGAAGTCGTCATTGCCGATGGTCAGAACATATCAGTTTCGGAAAACAGCACCCTTGAATATTACATTTTTTCCTCCCGCGCCGGGGAAAATTACGACTATAATTACTCGCAGTCGTTTTTCTCGGTAGATCTTTATCTGTCGGACGGAAGCAGGCTGTCGGACAAAGGTATATGCGACAGAAACGGCGTTCGCGCCGACCCTTCCTCAATGGGAAAGTCAAAAAGACTGTATGTCTGCCAGTGGAACAGAATATCCGTTCCGCTCGGT
>CALBLD010000108.1 GCA_937895775.1 uncultured Clostridia bacterium | reverse complement strand
GTTGATGATGACTTCTTTCGGGGAATAGACCGATAATTCGTTTATAAGTGCGGACTTGAAATCGGCAATCAGCGTTGCCCGTATCTCTCCGGTCGATATGTCCGAGAAGCAAACGGCAGCTTTCGGTTCGGCAATGAACACGGCGGCGAGATAATTGTTTTTGTTCTCGGAAAGCTGGTTCATGTCGGTGACCGTACCGGGAGTGATAATGCGTATAACATCGCGCTTCACAAGTCCTTTTGCGGTCGCCGGATCCTCCATTTGCTCGCAGATGACAACACTGTAACCTTTTTCGGTAAGCTTTGCTATGTATGTGTCGGCACTGTGGAACGGAACGCCGCACATCGGAGCGCGTTCGACATCGCCGCACTGCTTTCCGGTGAGCGTCAGTTCTAGTTCCCTTGACACAAGTTTTGCGTCGTCGTAGAACATCTCATAAAAGTCACCGAGCCTGAAAAACAGGATGGCATCGGGATATTTTTTCTTTATGTCAAGATATTGCTGCATCATTGGAGAGAGTGCCATAGAGTAACCTCGCTGTTCTGCATCTGGAATTATTCCCCGGCGACTTTTGCCGCCGGGGAGGGTGTTTACTTTGAACCGCCGTAACTGCCGGAGGTGTCGGCAACAGCCGAGCTTTCGATTCCGTCTGTTTCCTTGCGGCGTGATGTTCTGACACGCTTCATAAGCTCTTCGTAATAGAGTTCTTCGTCAAACGGAACCTCAACCGGGTGACCGAGCCATGAAGAAAGGTGCATTGCGTTTGAGATCGTAAGACCGTTTATGCCCTCGCGTCCGTCGGCGACAAGCGGCTCGCCGCGAAGCAGATGTCCCGCAAATGCGTTGAATACACCTACATGCTGGGGTGATTTTCCGTCTGTCTCAACCGATACCTTGTGATGTTCGGGAGCCGAGAAGGAGGACTTCGTGGTTACACGGAATTCAGACTCCGCAACGGTGTTTTCGTCAAGAGTGAGCTTTCCGTCTTCGCAGACAAGTTTGCCCTTGTCGCAAAGAATTTCAAATCTGTTCGTACCGGGGGCATCGCCGGTTGAAGTTATGAATACACCGGTCGCACCGTTGGCATATTCCACATATGCGGAGACGTCGTCCTCAACCTCAATGTCATGCCATTTTCCGTAATGGAGATGTGCGTCAACCTTTACCGGCATGCCGCATATCCACTGCCAGAGATCGAGCTGATGAGGACACTGGTTGAGCAGTACTCCGCCGCCTTCTCCCGACCATGTCGCACGCCATGCACCGCTGTCGTAGTAGCACTGCGGACGGTACCAGTTTGTGATTATCCAGTTTACCCTCTTTATTTCGCCGAGTCTGCCGCTTGAAATGATTTCTTTCATCTTGCGGTAAACGCAGTCTGTGCGCTGATTGAACATCATTGCAAACGTAACCTCCGGGTGTTGGTCTGCAACCGCGTTCATTTCTCTTACCTGCTTTGTGTAGACCCCGGCAGGTTTCTCACAAACGACGTGTATTCCTCTTTCGATTGCGGCGATGACATATTTCGGGTGAGAGTAGTGCGGTACCGCAACCGTGACCGCATCAAGAATACCCGCGTCAAGCATTTCAATCGCATCGGTAAATGTTTTTACCTCGGGAAGATCACGCCCGTTTTTCGCACATTCGCCTTCTATCATTTTAAGGCATGCCGCGAGTCTGTCGGGATTTATGTCGCAGATCGCAGTGAGTTCAAAATCGGGGCATGATCCGTTCGTAAACATGCGTGCATGACCGCTTCCCATGTTGCCCACGCCGATAATGCCTACTTTAACTTTTTTCATGAAAGTGTCCTCCGTATTCGCTTATTTTGCGTAAACTCTGTCAAGAATTGCTTTTGCCGCGTCGGCGGATGCCGCGAATGCCGCAAAGCTGTTCGGATATTCGTATTCGGGAATGTCGGTTTTTCCTTCCTTTTCAAGGTCGGAAAAACCCTTGAAGACGGCGAGATGAGGCTCAAGAGAATATACGTTGCCGCCGAGCGCATGATAAGCACCGATTATGTATTCGAGATTTCCGATGCCGTGTCCGGCGGGAACGACCTTGCCGTTTGCAAGCGCATCTTTTATGTGCAGATATTCGATGTGTCCCGCGAGTTTGTCCCATGCGGCTTTTGTATCAACACCGCACTGTACGAAGTTTGCGGGATCGAAAACGCCGCGGATTCCTTCAATCTGCTCCAGAATACGGAGGCAGTTTTCGGCGTTCCAACCGAATATGCCTTTTTCATTTTCGTGGCAGAGTACAATGCCCGAGCCTTTTGCGGCATCCGCC
>CALBLD010000107.1 GCA_937895775.1 uncultured Clostridia bacterium | reverse complement strand
CCGCCGATACAGATCGGCTGATCGGCATAGCGTTTTCCCGCGTTTATCTTTGTGAGAAAATATTTGCAGAGCGTCTTTGCGCCGTCGCGGTCAAGCAGACCGCTCTCTTTGTCGTGCATGTAAAAAGGATAGAAAAGGACACCGACATTGCCGAGCGTTCTCGTACGCTCTATGCCGAGTTCAAGCATGCTCATCATGAAAAGCGAAAGCTCCATAGCCTCGTAAAGGGTCTGCGGAGGACGGGTCATGAGCGCACGCATGCAGGCAGCAAATTCGGTGTTGCCGACTCTGTCCCCCATGTCGGCATATCTTTTCATGATCGTAAAGAGCGATCGGCAGCAGCTTACGGTTGCCGAGTAGAAAACCTTCTTTTTTTCGTCGGTTTCGGCATCAAGCAGTTTTTCGGCGCGATCACGGAGTCCGACGACACCCATGTTCATTATGTTGTCCCAGTTCGGGCATATGTGCCAGAAATCGTTGTCGGGCGCAGACAGACCGCGCCTGTACGCCCACTCTCTCGCCTGCCAGGCCTCATGCACATCGGTGTTGAATTTTCTGACCGATCTGCGCTTCAAAATCTTCTCGTAATCCGATCCGGACGCCCATCCGGTATAGTCTATCCCCGCATTTATCTTGTCGGCAAACGGGGTGTGCGGATTCACCTCAATCTGTGCGTTTTCGACGAGCATACAAAACGACTCTGCCCGCAGAGTAAGCATCGGAACTGACTTTGCGTCACAGTCGGCAACAAAAGCTTCAAGCATTTTCGCAAGCGACGGCGCATCGGCTCCGCTTTCCTTATCGAAATGCGCATCCGCATATTCGTCGGCAATATATTTTTTACCGGCATCAAAATCAAATCTTCCGAACATAAAATGCATCCTTTCGCAAAAAATCGCTTTGTTCTTCGGCTTCATTATATTACCGCCGCCGCATATCCGCAATGCATTTTTACGAACTGTTTGCACAAAAAGGAAACGGATATTACCGTTTTTTTGCCGCAACCCTTGAAAAAATACATTTTTGTGTTATAATCGAAGAAAAAGAAACACAAAAGGAAGGCAGAACATTGGAAAACGCGGAGATACGCGGGCTTGCTGCGGATTTTGATATATCTAAGGTGATAAACTGTTATAGCGCGGAACTCAGCCGCGCCCGTAAATTCTACGCAAGGCGGCGCACCCGCCATGCCTTCGTTCTGTTCACAGACGGATGTTCAAGGTATTATTACGGCAGAAACGAGTTCGAAATGGGAAAATACAGACTGCTCTACATGCCGAAGGGAGTTGACTACTATATCTGCCACCCCGAAGACTGCTTTGCCTACATTCTCGATTTCGATTCCCCGTCAGCCTTTCTGCCCCCGCCGTTCGCCGTCACCTGCGATGCCGGTACCGAAAGGCTATTTTCGGAGGCGGTATCATACTTTGCATCCGATCAACTGGACAGAACGGCGAAAATAAAAAGCATATTTTACAGGATAATCGTGACCGTCACCGACATTCTGTGTACCCCCGGATATCCGTCCCCGTCGGCAAAACGACTGCTTCCGGCAATCGAGCGCATAAAGAGCGGATTTGCCGATCCTTCGATCAGGATAGACGATCTCGCACGGCTTTCGGGTCTCGGCAAAAAGCATTTCACAAGCGAATTTGTGCAGGTATACGGAGATACGCCCGGGCAGTACATAATATCGCTCCGCATAGACATGGCGTGTCGGCTTCTTACCCGCACCGATCTGTCGGTAAAGGAGATTGCCGAGCGGTGCGGCTTCAACAGCGAATATTATTTCAGCAGGATTTTTTCGGCAAAAACCGCATATTCTCCGACAGCATACAGAAAAAACTTCAGAAACGTATAAAAATCGGGTCCGTGCGGAAAGCGCAGACCCGATTTGTTTTGACATGCCGCAGTCAGAGCAGATTTATCACAAGCATACCGCCAAAGGCAAGAACCATTCCGACAACCGCACGCCATGTGATCTTCTCCCCGAAAAAGATCGCCGCCATAAGTGACGAAAGAATGAGTGCGGAACCCTGACTGAGCGGATATATCTGCGCGGCGTCAAGATGAGCCGCGGCAAGCGTCTTGAAATAACTGTTTGCGAAAAGGCAGACCGACATCACCGCAATATACCCGAAGGTATGCTTTATGTACGCTCCCGTTTTGCCCTCCCCGCCTTTTCTGTCCTTTGAACAGAAAAAGCAGACAAGCAGTATAATTCCCGCAACGATGTAGGTATAGAAATTGAATACCGATACCGGAATCCCGTCAGAATATCTTACAAACATCTTCTGCGAAAAATCGGCAAGTCCGTTCGATATGCCGCAGAGCAGTACAAGCACAAGTGCCATCGGACTCATTTTGCCCTTGAGCGAATTGTTGTAGGAACACATTATCGCAACCGCCGCCATGAGTACGCAGAAGCCGATGATCTGATTCGGCTTTATCGGCTCCCCGAAGAGCAGAAAACTTCCGATGATCGGAATGATCGTGCCGAGCATCAGCACGACGTCGATCATTGTGAATGCGCCCTTCCTGATCGCCATAAGCCACGTAACCACGAAGAACGCAGTGCCCGCACCCGACAGCACGGTTATCGCCGCTATCGGAAGCGGCAGTGCGAGCCGGTCGAGCGAACCGGACGCAAGAACCGTCACAAATCCGATCACAACGCAGAGCAGCATGCGCATGAAATTCGCCAGAGCCGCGTCGGCGGTTCCGGTGACATAGCGGCTCGTCTTTTTTCCGCAGTATCCCTTTACCGCACCCGCAAGCACGGCAATCGCAAGCATAAGATATCCCATTTTTATAACCATTCCTTCCTTAAAATATACCGATTGCATTCGACATGGCTTAAAACGACTGCAAGCAGATCATATTGCCTCAGTAAATCCCGATATATCGTGAACATGATACAGTAGTTGTGTCTGCAAAGTCCGGAAAACATATATCGTTTCCGGAAAATAAGTCGCAAAACAAAATTTCACCTGTTTTTCATTGACAAAAAGACAATGATGTGATATAATACTTCAAAAATGAACTATTCAAAAAAGAATTAAGGGATGACATATGAACTTCGGTATTGAAATTCCGAGAAAAATTTCACTCGCATACGGCAAAGTATGTAAGCCGCTTTGCAACGAGCTCGGTCTGTCGCAAACTGCATTTGATATTCTGATGTTTCTCGGAAATAATCCGAAATACAAAAATGCAAAAGATATTGTAGAGATACGCCATATAAAAGCAAATCTGGTATCGGTAAATGTTGAACGTCTGGTCCGGGAAGGCTATCTGACAAGACAGGCTGTAAAAGGTGACAGACGCAAAACAGAATTGTTGTGTACGAAGAAAGCCGAATCAATCACAGAACGAGGTCGGCAATTGCAAAAAATGTTCTTTGAAAAGCTGTTTGCCCATATCGATGACAATATGAAGAAAGCTTTCGAAGAAGTTATGCAGATTATCGGCGAAAATTCGGATGAAATTCTGGAGGAAAAAGAATAATGGAAACGTTATTGATTGTTCTGGTTACATTCTTTGCAGGCATGGGTGCAGGACTCGGAACAGGATTTGCGGGAATGAGTGCTGCTGCCGTTATCAGTCCGATGCTGATTACTTTTTTGGGTATTGACCCTTATATGGCAGTCGGTATTGCACTTTCTTCCGACGTGCTTGCAAGTGCGGTTTCCGCTTATACTTATCACAAAAACAAGAATCTGGACATAAAAAACGGACTGATTATGATGGCAAGCGTGCTTGTTTTTACGGTAGTCGGAAGCTATGCGGCAAGTCTTCTGCCATCTGCAACAATGGGCGGTTTCTCGGTATTTATGACCTTTCTGCTCGGAATAAAATTTATTGTCCGACCCGTTATGAACACCAAGGAATCCATGGCAAAAACATCGGCGAAAAAGCGTGTTGTACAATCCGTTATCTGCGGAATTATTATCGGTTTTATCTGCGGGTTCATCGGTGCGGGAGGTGGAATGATGATGCTTCTGATTCTGACCGGCGTTATGGGATACGAATTAAAAACCGCCGTGGGCACAAGTGTATTTATCATGACTTTTACCGCATTGACCGGTGCTGTATCACATTTCACAATCGGCGGAATACCGGATATTTTGGTATGGGTATTGTGCATTGTGTTTACACTGATATGGGCAAGAATTGCGGCAGTATTTGCAAATAAGGCAAAACCGAAAACATTGAACCGTGCTACGGGTATTGTTCTTGTGGTACTTGGTGTCATTATTATGGGATTTCAATTTCTGCACTGACCTTTAAATCCCGCAGTGATTCCGGACCGATGTCGGTTCTGCCCTTTGTCAACAGAGCCACGCACTCCACATGGCCGGTTCTCGGGAAAAGATCGGCGGGTGTCACCTCGACCGTTTCAAATCCGTGTTTTTCAAAATATCCGCAGTCTCTCGCAAGCGTTGACGGATTACAGGAGATATAGACGACCCTTTTGCAGTCGCCCGATGCGATCGTATCGATCAGCCCGGGAGAGCATCCCTTGCGCGGCGGGTCGATCACTATCACGTCGGCACTGCCGACCTCCGCCGAATTTGCGTCCCCGCATACAAACGACGCGTTTTCTATTCCGTTTGCCGCCGCGTTGCGCTCCGCATTTGCGACAGCCTCCGGGATTATTTCCACTCCGACAAGCCTGCATCGCGGCTTGTCCTTTATCATTGACAACCCTATCGTTCCCACTCCGCAGAAGAGATCGACAAGCGTCATGCCGTCCGAAAGTTCCGCATATTCCGCCGCCTTTTCGTAAAGCCTTTCCGCCATGTCGCGGTTTACCTGATAAAATGATGCAGGCGATATTTCGAACTCAAGCGAGCAAAGCCTGTCGGTTATGTACGGCTTGCCGTATATCGTGAAAGTGCGCTCTCCGAATATGACGTTTGTATTCATTTTGTTGACCGATACCGAGAGTGAAACAACGCCCGGGCATTTTACCGACAGCATTTTCACAAGGTTTTCGGCATGCGGCAGACTGTCGTCATTGATAACGAGGCAGACCGATATCCCGCTCTCGCCCGAGCGCAGACATATATGGCGCACAGTGCCTCTGCCGCTCGTCTCGTCGTAGCCGCATATCCCGTATTTATCGAGGAATTCTTTTATAACCCCAATGACGCAGTCAAAGGCGGGGTTCTGCAAAAGGCAGTGTTCCACAGGCACAACCTCATGCGTTCTCTGCGCAAAATATCCTATGGTGCGGTCATACGCAACCGGATACTGCACCTTGTTGCGGTATCCGCTCTCCCTGCCGCTCATAATATCCTTTATTGTCGGAGACAGTCCCTCGCGGCGGAAAGCCCGTTCCACAGCCGAACGCTTGAGCGAAAGTTCGTAATCATAACTTATCTGCCTGTAAACGCATCCGCCGCACCTTTTGTACACGGGGCAGACCGGATCGATCCTGCGCGGCGATGCGGAGATCATCCTGTCAACCGCGGCGACCGCATAATCGGCGGTATCTTTGATTATTTTGATGTCGCAGACGTCGTCGGTGACTCCACCTCTGACGAAAACGGTCTTGCCGCCGCATTTTGCAACCCCGCATCCGAGATTGTTCATATCGCACACGGTGACCTCTTTTACGATCGTGTTTTTCGCAAAAGATATTCTTGCACTGCCGTCTGCTCCGTTTGTCCGCACGGTCATGTCCGCGTCTCCCCCTTGTCCGAAAGTAAACCTCGGGTATTATATCACAGGTGTCCGAAAAATTCAATACATTCCCTTTACAAAAGGGGCGGATTGTGATAAAATATCCCTGTCCGACAGCGTATCAGATATTTTAGCACCAAGTCGTCGGTTTCCGAATGGATTTTTTACACGAAACATGTAAAATATCGCTTTTTTATTTTGTTTTTGCAAAGGAGAACCATCTTATGAAAAAAACGCTGACAAGACTTTCTGCACTAATTC
>CALBLD010000106.1 GCA_937895775.1 uncultured Clostridia bacterium | reverse complement strand
GGCATCGCTAACAGTGCAGACATCTGAAATCGGAGTTCATAATTAACACATTGAACACCTCTTTGCTTGTCTGATTGTCTTTTTCCTTTCGACGCTTTTATTATAACCTATATAATCACATTTTGTGTTACAATGATATGAATTTTTTGTAAACTGTTAGCACTCAACCAAAAAGAGTGCTAACAAATACATTTTTCCTGATCTGAAAATCCCCGCGGTTTTTACCGCGGGGATGATGTCAGTTTCCGCATTCTATGCTGATCGAGTTGAACAGTCCGAGAATGTCTTCGACTTTTGTTTTCTTCTTTTCGTCGTCCGAAACGTCGAGAACCGTCCCGCCGGAATGCATCATTATCATGCGGTTGCCGTATTCGACTGCGTACCGCAGGTTGTGAGTTACCATTATTGCAGTCAGCTTTTTTTCACGCACGATTCTGTCGGTAAGCTCCATGATCTGCTCCGCGGTTTTGGGATCAAGTGCCGCCGTGTGCTCGTCGAGAAGCAGAAGATCGATCGGGGTAAGCGTACACATCAGCAGGGTAAGAGCCTGACGCTGTCCGCCGGACAAAAGTCCGACCGGTACGTTCATCCTGTCCTCAAGCCCGAGTCCGAGAGATGCCGCAAGCACACGCAGATTTTCTCTTTCCGATCTGCCGATTGCCGCCGTGAGTCCGCAGTGCCTGCCTTTCAGCTTTGCGACAGCGAGATTTTCGGCAACCGTCATTGACGGGACCGTTCCCTGTGCGGGATTCTGGAACACCCGTCCGATTTTCCTTGCCCGCCTGTATTCGGGCATTTTGGTTATGTCGGTGCCGTCAAGCTCAACTTTGCCGCCGTCGATCGGACAGCTCCCGCCGATAATGTTCAGCATGGTCGTTTTTCCCGATCCGTTTGAACCGACTACCGACAAAAATTCTCCCGATTTTACTGTCAGCGAAAAGTCTTCAAAAAGCTTCGCTTCGTTTACCGTTCCTTTATTGAAGGTTTTGTCTATGTCAATCAGTCTGAGCATTGCCGCCCGCCTCCTTTTGCATCGCTTTTTTCGGGGTTTTTGATCTTCTTCCCGAGAAGAAACGCGAGATTTTGTCATTGAATATAAGAATTATTGCAAAAAGGACTGCGTTCAGAAGCTTCAGATATATTCCGCTCGTGTCGGCAAGCGAGAGATAATTCAGACAGAGCGAATAAACTACGGCTCCCATAATGACCGCCGTCGTGTTTTTTACCTTCGGGATGCCCGAGAAAACGGCTGTTCCGATGATTACGGACGCAAGTGCGAGTACCACCTTGCCGCTTCCCGAATTGTTGTCATACTGCATGTAAAGCTGTGAATAAAGCGCGCCGGATGTGCCGGCAAGTCCGTTTGCCAGCGCAAGACCGATTATTTTGTAGATTCCGGCATCACGCCCGCCTGCGATTACCGTGCTTTCGTTGTCGCCGGTCGCACGGAGCATGTAGCCGAGCCTCGTTTTCATGAAAAGATCGATAATTATCTTTATCACGATCACCACCGCGAGAAGTATCGCAATCCTGATATAATCACGGAGCGAGCTGTCCGCAGATGCGATGAAACTTTGGTTGAATATTCCGACAAGTCCGCGACTGCGGTATGAAAAGATCGTGGTCGTGTTGCCGTTGTCGGTGAGCAGTCTTGTCAGCGCGAGCGTTACCGACAAAAGCCCGGTCATCACGATGATACCCGACAGCAGCTTGCTGATTTTGCATTTCACATGGAGAAAGCCGGTTACGGCACCCGCAAGTGCGGAGGCGGCGAATGCGGACAGAAGTGCAAGTGCCGGATGAAATCCGAAACGGAGCATAAGTGCGGTCGAGACCACGCCGCCGAGCGGAAATGTTCCGTCTACCGACAGATCGGGAAAATCAAGTATCGAATATGATATATAAACGCCGAGTGCGAGTACGGCAAAGCAAAGTCCCATCTGCACCGAATCAAGAGTTGTCTGAAAAAACAGCATGATAAAAATCCTTCGTAATTATTTTGTGTTATCCGACATCGGAGGCATCGGCGGGCTTTTTAAGACCGAGCCTGTCGATCACCTTGCCGTTACAGAATACCGCAGGGTCGGAGATGACCGCAACCGGGATCGACGATGCCGACTCCCCCGAAAGTATCTTTGCCGCGGCAATGCCCGCCGATTTTCCGACCGTGATGTAGTCGATCGATGCGGATGCCGCACAGCCCTTCTTTACCTGTTCGATCTCCGATCCGAATACCGGAATCCCCGCCTCGTCGGTTGCGGGCAGTATATTTGTTGACAGCTTGCCGACTATGGTGTTGTCGAGCAGGTTCAGGAAACAGTCAACTTTTTCGCCGATCAGTTTGTTTACATGGGTATCTATCGTGTTTATGTCGGCGACCGCCCTGTCGGATATCTTCATTCCGGGATAGGCGGATGCCGCCTCTTTCAGCTTTTCAAGCTGGAAAGGAGAGGAGGATTCCTCGGTCGAGTAAAGAACGCCGATGTTCAGCTCGGTTTTGCCCATTACGGCGGTTATCAGCTCGAGCTGTTTTTCAAAATTCGGAATGTCCGACGAACCGGTTGTGTTTTTGTAATTTGCCATGACCGAGCTGTCGGTTACCGCACAGTAGACGACCGGTACGTCCGAATCGGCGGCGGCATTTGCCGCGGCGATCGCAGACGGAGTCGCAATTGCGATAATTACAGATGCACGCTCGTTGACAAGCCGACTGCACTGCGTCTGCGATACGTTCGGGTCGAAATTGCTGTTCATATACTCTATTTTGTAATCGTCAATGTTTATCCCGGCTTCGCGAAGCCCTTCCATGATTCCGTCATAGCAGTTGTTCAGTGATTCGTGCGAGCCGAACTGAACGATTCCGATGATCTTCTTTCCGGAGGCGCAGGAGGTAAGAGCCGCAAGCAGAAGAGGCAGTACAAGCGTGATTGCGGCAAGTGTGCAGATTGTTTTTGTTATATTTGTGTTTTTCATTTCGATATTATCCTTTCGGTATTTTTTGTTTGTAATTTGTCATTTGTTTGTCCGAAAATGCGTTTCGCCATCGAAATCCCGAAATATACATGGTAAACATCCTTTCACGCCCGGGAAAATACAAAAAATCCCAAGCGTATAAAATACGCTTGGGACGAAATTTCAAATATAAATCCCGCGGTACCACCCAAATTGACGCATAATCGCGCCCACTCACTCACACAGACATGTGATACGGCTTTTTTACGGGTCCGTTACCCGTCGATTGCTACTTGCGCACAAAATACGCTTTCGGTCGCCCTCGGAAGTCCATTCGCTTTTGCGACAACTGCCGCGATCGCACCGTCCGCGGCTCTCTGAAAGTATCATCAAAAACTACTACTCTTCGTCATCGGTTTATTGTTTTGATCATTCTATCATACATTTTCCCGTTTGTCAATAGGTTTCGGGACATTTTTTGACTGCTCTTTATTTTCAAATCCTATTGACAAAAGGGCTGTCAAGGATGTATAATAAACAAGTATGTTAACAAAAAGGACACATATCTGAAAGGAATAAAATATTATGAAAATCGGCTTTGACAGTCAGCTGTACATGGAGAAGCAGACCGAGCATATACTTGAACGTATATCTCTTTTTGACAACAAACTGTATCTCGAATTCGGAGGGAAGATATTCGATGATCTGCATGCCTCGCGTGTGCTTCCCGGCTTTGATCCCAACGGAAAAATAAAACTGCTTCATAAGCTGCGCGACAAAACCGAGATAATCTTCTGCGTCAATGCCGCAGATATCGAAAAAACAAAAATGCGTGCCGATATCGGTATTACATACGATATGGAAGTAATCAGACTTATCGGGCTGATCTCCAAGATGGATATATATGTAAGCTCGGTAGTAATTACTCAGTATTCGGGTCAGCCTGCCGTCGAACCCTTCAAGGCACGCCTTGAAATGATGGGCATAAAGCACTATACTCATTATGTTATCCCCGATTATCCGGCGAATATCAATACCATAGTCAGCGACGAGGGCTACGGGAAGAACGATTACATCGAAACCACAAGACCGCTTGTTGTCGTGACCGCGCCCGGACCGGGAAGCGGCAAGCTTGCCACATGCCTTTCTCAGCTTTACCATGAATACAAGAGGGGCAGAATGGCGGGATACGCAAAATTCGAGACCTTCCCGATATGGAATCTGCCGCTCAAGCATCCCGTGAACCTTGCATATGAGGCGGCG
This sequence comes from uncultured Clostridia bacterium, assembly GCA_937895775.1. Lineage (GTDB taxonomy): Bacteria > Bacillota > Clostridia > Oscillospirales > CAG-272 > CAKSQF01. Next base: position 1,910 of record CALBLD010000106.1, on the reverse strand, counting down.
ACTGCCGATCTTCAGGATGTCAACATGATAGACCCGTTCCACCTTGACGCTTACGGCGTTTCGACAGTCAATTACAACCGCGACATAGAGGCGTTCCCTGTGCTTCGCACGATCCTTACGCATGTTACCGGAAATCCCGATTTCTACCGTTCGCCCACCGATATGGGAGTAAATATGGCGGGTTACTGCATCACCGACAACGATGCGGTATGCAAGGCGGCGCGCGCCGAGATCATCAGACGCTTCTTCAAGACTGCCTGCGATATAAGGCTCGGCAAGGAAAAGGAAAGCACGCTTGAAAAGATCGTGAACATCATCCGTCAGCTTGACATAACCGAGGACGAGCGCGAGGCTGTAACCGCCGCGCGTAAAAAGCATGAACAGACTTCATCTCCCGCCGCCGCGATCGAGCTTGCCGATGGCAGAGTGATCCCTGGCAGGATGACAAAGCTCATGAGTGCATCGGCAAGTACGGTCGTCAATTCGATAAAGACGCTTGCGGGACTTGACGACAAGATCATGCTGATATCGCCGATCGTACTTGAACCGATACTCAATATGAAAAAAGACATTCTCGGAAGCGCAAGTCCGGTGCTCAAGCTGGACGATGTGCTGACCGCACTTTCAATATGTGCGGCGACCAATCCGACGGCGGCGGTTGCCGTCAGCCACCTGAAGGATCTGCGCGGATGCGATATGCATTCGACACAGATGCTCAGAAGCGGCGACGAGGGTACACTGCGCAAACTCGGTATAAATGTTACCTGCGACCCTGTTTTCCCCGCAAAGGATTTTATGATCTGATCGGACAGTATAATTATCCGGTCTCAAAATAAAAAGCAAAAGGAGTGATACAAAAATGTCACAAACAGTTTCGGAGCTTCTGAAGGCAAGAAATCTGCCCGGACTCTGCGATCGCGAGAAGATGAAGACTCTTCTTCTTGAAAACGAATACGGGTATCTGCCCGACACAAAATGGGAGTGCAGCTGCACCGAAGCCGTGCTGATCGACGGCAGAATGTGCGGAGGTGTCGTAAAACTGTCTAAGTTCGACATGACCATATCTTCCGAATACGGAAGCCATACATTCCCCGTTTTCCGTCTCTTCCACCGCGACGGCAAAAAGCACCCCTTCTTCATTCTGTTGAATTTCCATCAGGTTCCTTCTCTCTACTTTCCGGTAGAAGAGGTGGCTGAGGCGGGTTTTTATGTAATTACCGTCTGCTACAAGGACGTCACCTCGGATGACGGCGATTTTTCAAACGGACTTGCCGGCGTTCTGCTCCCTCCCGGAGCAAGAGATTCGGCAACCTGCTGCGGAAAGATAGGACTCTGGTCGTTTGCGGCAAGCCGCCTTATGGACTATGCCGAAAAGCAGGACTGCCTTGATCTTAACCGCTCGGCGATTCTCGGACATTCACGCCTCGGAAAGACTGCGCTTGTCACCGGTATGCTTGACGAGCGTTTCCGCTTTGTCTTCTCAAACGACGCGGGATGTGCGGGCGATTCGATAGCAAAGGGAAGCATCGGTCAGCTCGGTATCACCGGCAGGACAGGCAACCCGGGCGAAACTGTTGAGTTTATCAATAGGACATTCCCGTACTGGTTCTGCGCTAATTACAAAAAGATCGGTGAAAAGGGCTATTCGGACGAATTCGATCAGCATTTCCTGCTTGCGACAATAGCTCCGAGACACGTGTATGTTGCGTCCGCATCGATGGACGACTGGGCAGATCCGGATTCGCAGTTCCTTTGCTGTGCGGCGGCATCTCCCGCATACGAAAAGCTCGGACTTGTCGGATTCGTGCATCACGAGAAAATGCCCGAGGTCGGCGACGCATATCACGAAGGAATGATCGGTTTTCATATGCGTTACGGCAACCATTTTCTTTCAAGACACGACTGGCAAC
>CALBLD010000105.1 GCA_937895775.1 uncultured Clostridia bacterium | reverse complement strand
ATTATCGGCTCCCGCATTCACATCCGCCTGTACAGGGAGAACCTTTACATTATAGAGACGCTCAAGCTCCTCCTTTGCTTCTTCGAGCTTCTGCACATTCCGTCCGGTAAGAACAAGATTTGCCCCTTCCTTTGCATATGCGGTCGCAATTCCGTATCCGATCGATCCGCAGCTTCCGTCGCTCAGTACTGCTCTGCCGCCGCCGGTAATTATCGCGGTCTTATTTGACAAAAATCCCATAAAAACACCCCTTCTGCGCCGATTTCGGTGCAAATTATATATACATCTGTATTCTATCACCTTTTCCGCAAAAAGTCAATAGCATATTCTTGTCTGTGCATGATTGAAAAATGAGTTTTTTTCAAAAAAACTATTGACAAACAAAAGACTTTCTGCTATAATTGGTTCGTTGAAATTCTGCTGCTATGGCTCAGTTGGTAGAGCGCATCCTTGGTAAGGATGAGGTCATCAGTTCGACTCTGATTAGCAGCTCCATCCGGTAAGGGAATCTCCCGCAATAGCGGGAGGTTCTTTTTTTATTTTTTACTTGACAGATCGATTTTTTTGTGATACGCTCAAAAGAGAAACGACAACGCCGCACGGCGGCTGTACGAAAAGGAGAAGATACGATGACCTTTATCGAAGAAAAAATACGGATATCCTGCGAACTCCTCGGCAGAAACATTTACAGCGACCGCAAGACGATATGCGACATATACACGGTCGAAACCGATTACAAAAAAAGCAACGTCCCTCCGACCGACGGATGGAAAAAATATGACGGCGGCGACGTCATATGCAAGTCGATTGACTGCCATCGCTGGTTTAAATTTGAGATTGACATCCCGGAAACCGACAGCGAACACGAATACAGACTTCTCGCCAACGGTATTCACGGCTGGGATGCGTCAAACCCTCAGTGCACGATTTTTATCGACAGTACGACCGCATATCAGGCTTTTGACACAAATCATCTGAGCACTCCGCTGACTGCCGGTCACCACAATATCTTCATTTATTATTATACGGGCATGGACTCAAACAAGGCTCATCTTGATTTTTCGGCAGCCCTTGCTGACCTCACGGTTGAAAGCCTGTACTACGACATTTTTGTTCCTTATGACGCACTGCGTTTCCTGCCCAAGGATTCGGCAAACTATGCCGCAATAAGAAGTGCGCTGAACCGTGCCACAATGCTGATCGACTTTCGTTATCCCGGTTCGGACGAATTCCGCACAAGCGTCAAAGCTGCGTCCGAATTTATGAGGCGTGATTTTTACGGCGAAATCTGCGGTCGGACCGAACCAGCCGAGGTCAATTTCATCGGTCACACGCACATCGATGTCGCATGGCTCTGGACGCTTGAACAGACAAAGGAAAAAGCCCAGCGTTCGTTCTCCACTGCGGTAAAACTGCTTGAACGCTACCCCGACTACATTTTTCAGTCAAGTCAGCCACAGCTGTACAGCTATGTCAAGGAAAACGATCCCGAGCTTTATGCAAAAATAAAAAAATATGTTGCCGAAGGCAGGTGGGAAGTTGAAGGCGCAATGTGGCTTGAAGCCGACACCAATCTTATCGACGGCGAAAGTCTTGTGCGTCAGATACTCCTCGGAAAAAAGTTCATGCGCGAAGAATTCGGCGTTGAAAGCAGACTGCTCTGGCTGCCCGATGTATTCGGGTACAGTGCCGCGCTTCCGCAGATCCTGAAAAAGAGCGGAGTTCCCTTCTTCTTCACAAGCAAAATAAGCTGGAGCGAAACCAACAGATTTCCGCACGACAACTTTATATGGCAGGGTATCGACGGAAGCCGTATCTTTGCGGTTCTCAGCAGCGGATATGTCAGAAAGCTCGATCCGGCAGGCGTCAACGATGCGGTAAAATACCATGTTGACAAAGAATACACAAACAAAACGGTTACAACCTTCGGCTTCGGTGACGGCGGCGGCGGACCGACCTGCGAGATGCTTGAAAATTACGAAAGGCTTAAAAAGGGTCTGCCCGGCTTCCCTGCCGTAAAGATTGCAAGGGCGGCGGATACAATAAGCCGAATAGCGGACGATTTTGAAAAAAATGCCGCAGAGCTGAAATTCGCGCCCGTCTGGTGCGGCGAGCTTTATCTCGAAATGCATCGCGGCACCTACACATCGATTGCCAAAAACAAAAAGAACAACAGAGAATGCGAAATACTCTATCGTAACGTTGAAACGGCAGCTGTTACCGATTCGATACTTATCGGCAAAAACGGATATCCGTGTGAAATGCTCGACCGCAACTGGCACACGATTCTGAAAAACCAGTTCCATGACATCATACCCGGTTCTTCGATAAAGTGGGTATACGACAACAGCGACATCGAATACGATTGTCTTTTATCCGAGGGCAAAGCGGCTTTTGACCTTTCGCTGAACTCGCTTGCTTCAAATGTCCGCGGGGACGGAATATTCGTTTACAATCCGAACGGATTTGAGCTTTCGGATTATATCGAAATCGGCAACAAGGTCATTTATGCCGAAAAAATTCCCGCACACGGTTGGAAAACGGTAAAACCGACCGCGATCGCGTCCGTTTGTCATGCGGAGGGAAAAACGCTTACAAACGATCTGCTTGAAATAAGCTTTGATGACAGTTTCAACATCATTTCGGTCAGAGACAAAAAAACGGGCAGAGAGCTGATTGAGGCGGGTAAGAAAGCCAATCTTCTTGAGGTATTCGAAGATTATCCGAGAGCGTATGACGCATGGGAGATCACCGAATATTACAAGCTGAAATCGTGGACTGTCGAAGACGTGTCCGAGGTAAGCTACGTAAACGAGCCGTCATATTCGGCGGTCAGAATCACAAGAAACTACAAATCAAGTCGGATAGTACAGACGATCAGACTGAAAAACGGCAGTGCAAGACTGGATTTTGAAACAGAGATTGACTGGCACGAAGATCACGTACTTCTGAAAGCGGCTTTCCCGCTCAACATACACGCAGACAGTGCAAAATACGAGATCCAGTTCGGTCACATAAACCGTCCGACTCATCGCAACACCTCATGGGACGAAGCAAAATTTGAGGTATGCGGACACAAATGGGTTGACATATCGGAAAACGGATACGGAGTCAGCCTGCTCAACGACTGCAAATACGGATTTTCCACCGAACAGAATACACTGAAGATATCGCTTCTCAAGGCGGCAACCTATCCGAATCCCGAAGCGGACAGAGGGCATCACAGCTTTACCTACTCGCTTTTCCTGCACAGCGGCTCATTTGCCGAGGGCGGAACCGTGAAAGAAGCTTATCTTCTGAACAATCCGCTTATTGCCAAAGAGGTGGTGAAAACCGACAATGCATATCTTCCCGACAGCTTCGGTCTTATATCCTCGTCTTACGACGGATTCGTCATCGAAACGATAAAGAAAGCCGAGGACGGCGACGGTATAATTATACGCGGATACGAAGCATACAACGGCAAAGCAGGTGTCAGGCTTGATTTCGGATTTGACGCAAAGGAGGTTTATCTCTGCGATCTTACCGAAAACCGTGAAAAAAGGCTTGATATATGCGAAAACAGCGTCAAACTTGAGGTTTCAAACTTCGAAATTGTAACACTGCGCGTTATTATCTGAACAAACGGCAAAGGGTCTGCACCGAAAGTGCAGACCCTTTTACCGACTCTTTGATTTACGGCGGATGCATATGCCGACACGGCATCCGCATAAAATAGCAAAGACCCTCGTCCGAAAGGCTTATGCTATGAACAACAAAAAAACGAAAAAAAAGCTTTTTCAATTCATTACAAACGTCATTCTCCTGTCGGCAACGTCATTTATCATGCGTGCGATCGGAGTCAGGTTCAATGTTTATCTGTCGGAACGGCTCGGAACAGACGGGCTCGGACTGTTTACGCTCACAATGTCGCTCTATGCGCTGATGATAACCTTTGCGACATCGGCAGTCGGATTTGCATCGACCAGACTGATATCCGAGGCGATCGGGAAAGAGTGCGAATGTCTTATCCGCCCGGCTATGAAGCACAGCATCATTTACAGCGTCTGTTTCGGAACGGCAACCGGACTTATTCTGTTTTTGTTTGCCGGACCGATAGGCATCGGTATTCTCGGCGACCGACGGACCGTCAGCTCTCTGCGGCTTCTTTCGGTCTCGCTTCCCTTTGTTTCCCTTACATCGGCACTCAGTGGATATTTTACCGCCGTGCGCAGAGTCGCAAAATCATCCGCAACCCAGATTGCGGGGCAGGTAATCCGCATAGGTGCCACTGTCTTTGCGCTCGAAGTAATTATACCCGGCAGTCTGGAAAGCTCCTGCCTGTCGGTCATCGCCGGAGGAGTCATCGCCGAAGCAATTACCTTCTTTGCTTCATGGATAATTTATCTTTTTGACCGACGCAGATATACCGGCTCCGGGTGCGACAGCCGTGAACTGCGTTCAAAGCTTATCTCGATCGCAATTCCGATGGCATTTTCATCATACGTCCGCTCGGCACTGACAACGATTGAACACCTGCTTATACCGTGGGGACTGAGAAAAAACGGCTGTACCTCCGGCAGGGCACTTGAAATTTACGGAGTCATGCAGGGGATGGCATTACCTGTCATTATGTTCCCGTATGCTTTTCTCACGCCGG
>CALBLD010000104.1 GCA_937895775.1 uncultured Clostridia bacterium | reverse complement strand
CGTCATGCCATATGTTCGTTCTTCCCGCCGCCTCACGCGCCAGAAGAATTATGTCGTCCCCGTCGATCGCAAAATCGACATACTGAAAGGAGTGTGCGTATGCAGAGCATATCGGGTTCATTATCGCTCTGTCGCTGAGTACCACGCCCGCACTCTTCCAGTCAAACAGGTTTTTTGACCATACAAGCGCAAGAATATTGCGTTGATCGCCGAAGTTTTCTATTGTTTTTACCGAGGTGAGCGACAGGTAGAGTCCGCTTGCCTCATCTTTGCGGATGACAAATTTGCTTACCGACGTGGGGAAGTGCAGAAGATTTTTGCAGCAGTCAACCGGCAGATATTTCTTTCCGTCCGGACTCAGTCCGAGAATTGCGGCGTATCCTGCGGCAGGCTGTGATTCAATGCGCATGATGTTGTAGATTTTGCCGTCGGGGGAGGCGAGCATGTTGCCCTCCATGACCGTAAAACGGTTTGCCTGCGGCTCGCCCGAGGTTTCAAGGAACCATTCGCGGGTGAGATACTGCCACAGCGAATCGGATACGGTCCACGACTCTCTGCAAAGCAGATCGGATCCGACATCGGCGGATATGACCCTGTGACCGAGTGCCTGATAGACTCTGCCGCCGTGTATCAGAACGGTGTTCGGCGATGTCCAGCCTGCGTCAAAGTCAAAGTGCGCCTCATCGTAGCTCATGTCGTCTTTGAAGCGGTAAAGACTGACCGTCTTTCTTTCTCCGTTTGTGCCGGAGAGATAAAGGGTGCCGCCGACCTCGAACAGTCCGCCCCACCTTATGTGAGGTATACTTGCAACCTCTTTCCAGCTTTTTCCGTCGTCAACCGAGATTTTTATGACGGTTACCGTGTCAAGCTCCTTCCAGTTGAGTACGCGCGAGAGTTCGTGCGACACCACTATCGTCTTTACGCCGTTTACGTGGCGTATGATAATCGACGGCGAATAGCAGGTTGTGTATTCGGTGGTTTTCCAGTCGGTTTCGGTGTTGGTGTACGGGACTTCGCAGACTACCGAGCGGCTCTGCTCGGCATTTGTTATCGGTTCGGGGATCAGCGGATCGGCGTCGAAAAAGCGTGATAATCTGTGCAGTGCGCGTTCGAACTCGGCTTTGTCACCAAGTCCTGCGTATTCCTGTCCGTTATCGGCAAGGACACAGAGCTTTTTGCCGTCGGCTTCGTATATCCGTGCGGTGTATATCAGATATTTTTCTCGGTCATGCAGACAAAGATCGGTGTCGTTTTTGCGCGGCACGGAGAAATAATCTCCCTTGCTGTCGTGTCCGGATTCTGCAACACGCAGATAATCGTCGGGATCAAGCTTTTTTTTGAAACCGTCGGCAAGTACGGTCGAACTCCCGTCGCAAAGTATAAGCGATTTTCCGAGCTTTCCGACGATTTCTCTGACGTAAAGTTCGTCGTCTCTGTCGGCGGCGGATATGCCGCCGGTTGCGGTATACAGCTTCTCCTCGTAGTTTGAGGAGAATATTTTATTGTTTTCCATATGAAAATCTCCGTTTATTTTTGTATGCTTCTGCGCCAGCTTCCGATCGATTCACCCTCGTATTTTTTGAAAAAACGGTTCAGTGAATATTCCGATCTGAAATCGGACATCTCGGCGATTTCGGAGAGCGACATTTCACTGCGCAGAAGTCTTTTTATGTGCGAAAGCCTTTCCTCGGTTATCATCTCGGTTACGGTGTGACCGGTTGATTGCTTTGCGATGCGGTTTACCTGTCTTACGCAGAGATGAAGATGTTTTGCCACACTGCCGACGTCAATATGCGATGAAATGTTTTCGCTTATGTAATTTCTTATGTCGTTTACCCTTTTGTCAGACTCGAAAACGCTCATCATGACGGCGGGCGAGGACTGCTTCTGCGAATACTCGCCGAAGAAGGCAAGAAGAACAAGCTCGCACAGTCCGGACAGTGCCTGCTCGGAAGTCGATGCACATCGTTTTGCTTCGTCAAGCATCATGTCGATGAGTACCCGGGCGCGGTTGTCGGATACTGTTTTTTTGCAGACCCTGCAGCCTATTTCACCGAGCGTTTCCTTTATCGATTCGTTTCTGCTCTGTATATCAAAGGCAAAAACAAACTTTTCACAGTTTTCGGATACACCGACAGTCGAATGAACCTTTTTGGGAGGTATAATTACAAACTCATCCTCCGAAAGGGTGATTTCTTCATCGCCGACCGTCATTACGATTGAGCCTTTCATTATGTGGTGAAGCTCGTGCGCCGAGTGCCACGCAGGCGGCGACAGCATGTTTTCGCGGTCGGAGTATACGGTTCTGCACCAGACCGAGTCAAGAAGCATAAGACTGTCGTCGATGTGAAGTCGGTATCTGCCGAGCAGACGGGAAGCGTCCGCCCGGTCGGCGGTGCTTATCATCTGAAGCTTACGCTCTTGCCCGCAGGGATCATGACAGCCTCGCCGTTTACATCCAACCATACATCGGTTGCGGTCGGATTGTAGGCGATGTCGCGATCGGCGGTGAGGACGATCGAACGCACCGCGGTTATGTAATCGTAAAGCTCTATGTTTGTCGCAAACCATACGCCGTCAAGAGCGGACGCCTTTTCGCAGAAACTCTTCATCATATCGAAGTTGTTGTTTCTCGCAAACTCAAAGCTGTGTCCCCAGACATAGAAGAGTGCGCCGTTGAATCTGTAATTTGCGAACTGGTCGAGCTTTTCGATTATTCCGCCGTTGTGATGGCAGGTCGGGTTCCACTGCATGAAGTCGTTCGGTACGCCGAAGCCGTTTGTCGATCTGACTGTTCTCGAATAGCAGATGCCGAGCGATTTTGCCGTTGAGATAACGTCGTTCGAATATGTCCCGAAAGGGTAGGACATCCCGCGCACGGGATATTTTACAAGCGATTCGAGATTGCGGCGATCCTCAAATATTTCGTACACGACCGATTCCTTGGGAAGCTGTTCGAGAAAGGGATGATTTACGCAGTGTACCGCAACTTCGTGTCCGCGGTAAAGCTCGCCGACTTCCTCGGCGGTTATGCTGTTGCCCGCCATAACGCGTGCGGAGTTCAGATGGAAGGTACCCCTGATGCCGTAGTCGTTGAATATGCCGACAAGTATTCTGTCCTCGGGTGCCCCGTCGTCATAGGACATTGTGAGCGCTCTCTTTTTTCCGTCCTTGTAAAATCCCGATTTTACCGTAAATCCTGCCATAGTAAAAATCTCCTTTTGTTTTTATTGTTTCCGGTGAGTTCCGGTTTTTATTATTTCTTCTCTGATGTATTCGCCGAGGCAGAAGACATCGTAAAGCTCGTCGTCAAGCGCGGGAACCCCGTTGTAGCTGACAGAACGGCAGATGTCGGTCATGTCGAAGCCCTCAAAGCGGCGCAGATATGTTTTTGCGCATATGGGATAGCCGCGACATTCGATCAGCGACATCACGCCGAGCATCCTCGCAACGATCGGGGCGCGCAGATCGTTTATATTGTTGTATACCCATGCGTAAAGATCGGGGTGGAAGTTAGCCATTATTCCGCTGTACCCGTTGTAGCCCGCAAGGACAGAATCATAAAAGGTGGCTCCGTTCGCATTGTACAGCTTGAAACTGCTGCCCTCAACGATTTTTGCGCGGCGGCGCATTGCCGCAATGTCGCAGACGGTATCCTTAAGGAAGACGAATCTGTCGGTGTCGGCGATCGCTTTTACCTCGTCGTCGGTAAGATAGCGTTTGAAAGGGTAGGGGCATTCGTACATTCCGAGCGGCATGTCGGACGGCATCGCGGCGATTATCTTCGAAAGGTCGCCGCGAAAATCATCAGACAGCCTGTTTCTCAGAAAGACGACGGCATCGGGTCCGAGCTCTGCCGCCTTTTTCGCAAACGAAAGCTGATCTTCAAGGTCGTCGTCAACAGTACCCGCGACGACAATGTCCATCCTGCCTTTGTTTGCTTTTAAAATGAAATCGGCAAGCTCCAGTCTTTCTTTTTCATCAAGGAAAAACATTTCGCTTGACTGGCATATGGCAAATATACCGGTCATGCCGTTTTCATAATAGAATTCGATAAGTCTTTCGACTTGCGAATAATCGATCCTACCGTCCTCCGTGTAGGGGGTTATCATCGTCGGCCATATGCCGTCGGCGACGGTTTTTGTCTTTTTTTCATCCGGAACGGATATCTTCATGGCATTCGTCTCTCCTGTTTTTGCAGATTCGGGACATCTCAAATTCGTCGGCAAGCCTCCGAATTTGCATACTTTTGTCCCGTTTGACCTAATTATCACCTATTTTTTCAAAAAAGTCAATTGCAGAAGACGACACAAACCATACCGATCGGGACATGTTTTTCATTTGCAGAAAAGCCCGACTCCGCGTTCTGCGGGCTCGGGCTTGTAATCTGTCATGTTGTCTGTTTTTCCTGTTCTTTTTCGCTGTCGTCCGGCTTTTCGGACTCGGGAAGGGTTCCGTTCTGTATCTGAAGCTCGGTGAGTATCTTTTCGAGAAGTTCCGCTTCGGTGGGTTTTTTCGGCTCCTCCTTCTTTTCCGGCTCGGGTGCCTTGTCTTTTATCTTCCAGAACAGAAATCTTTTGCGGCGGCGGACTCCCGCCTTTGCCGCGTTTTCGATTTTTTCGAAATGTCCGCGTACCGCTTTGATTATTTTAAGAAAGACAAAGACAAAGACGGCGGTTATGAGAAACTGTATGACCGCCTGCAAAAAACTGCCGTAGTTTACCGATATTTCGGAAGAGATCACGGCTCCCGACTCATCGGTCACTGCGGGACGCAGGATGAGCTTCAGATCGGTCAGATTGATATCGCTTATAAAATAGCTTATGAACGGCGTTATCAGATTGTTTGCGAGCGAACTTACTATCGCGTTGAAGGAAGCACCGATCACGATCGCGGCGGCAAGATCAAATATGTCGCCCTTGTTTATGAATTTGCGGAACTCACTCCCGTATTCGGAGATGTTCTGCACATTTGTTTTTTTCTTCGACATATCATCACTCCCTTTTGCTCATTTTAACATCGGTTGCTTCTTTTGTCAATATCAGAGGTCGATTTTTTCGAACTTTCTTCCCGATGATCTTATCGAGAGCAGGGTTGCGGCGATGTAAAACAGAGCGCAGATCGCAAAAACGAGGGCGCGGATGTGTGTTCTGCCATCGGCGACACCGCCGAGAACGCCGAGTCCCGGGAAATGCCAAAGAGCCTCGGCGGCGGTTATGACCGCAAACGCCGCAACCGAAAAGGCTATGAACGGACCGCCGAGCCTGTATGCGGTTCTGTAAAATCCGGAAATGAAAACAGAGTTGAAAAGCGCAAATATTACGAGTACGGCTCCGAGATATACAAAATTTGCGGGGAGCATCGGATTTGTGCGGTAGGGTCCGACAGAGACGAGTACGGTTGATCTGATGCATGCGAATATGAGACAAAGCAGAAAGGATATCATCTCGACCGCCACCGAGAACAGGCATTTTGCGACCGCAACATCACTCTTTCTGACGGGCAGAAGGGCAGTGTATGTCACATCTCCGTCCTCGCGCGCGTTTCTGAATGAGTAAAATATGCCGAGGCAGACGAAAAAGGCACCGACAAGTATCGGATAGCCGGGGATAAATACCATGACCGAAAAGGCAATGAATATGTATGTGAGCGGCGACGCCGCAAGGGTAAATTCTTTGTAAAGCAGATTTTTCATGTTTGTGTCCTCCGGGGCTTCGGTTAATTCATTGCATTTCAAGGTGTACCATTACTTCTTCAAGCGTCGGCTGTGCAAGCGGCTTTTCGTTGAACGATTCCGTGTCACAGGTTCTTACAAGTCCGGTAAAGCCGTCCCTTGAGCGGCATATTCCGTGCAGAACCCTTCTTTCGTCCTCTGACGGCTCCGTATCAAAGCGGACAAGCCTGTAACCGTCGGTGTATTCTCCGATCGGCATCGATGCCTCGATCCTGCCGCCCTTTATGTAGGTTACCGAATCCGCGCATTTGACGAGATCGGATGTAATATGTGTCGAAAACAGAATTGATACACCGTCGTTTGCAAGTGAAAGAAATATTTCAAGCAGTTCCTCGCGGGAAACGGGATCAAGCCCGCTTGTCGGTTCGTCAAGGATCAGAAGCTTTGCGTGGTGTGAAAGTGCAAGCGCAAGATTGAATTTGACCTTCATACCCTCCGAAAGTTCAATCGGACGTTTGCTTTCGTCTATTGAAAAGTCGGACAGGTGTTTTTTGTAGAGCGTTTCGTCAAAATTGCCGTAAAAACGCCGCGTGACCGCAACCGTGTCGCAAAGCCTGCGCCTCGGATAATATCCGATAGACCCGCAGGCGTAGCCGATCTGCTGTTTTATTTCGCTTTCGCCCTCGCACATACGCTTGCCGAAAAAACGGACTTCACCGCCGTCCGGATTTACCAGTCCGAGAACCGACTTGATTGTTGTGGTTTTTCCTGCGCCGTTGCGCCCGATGAAACCCATAATTTCGCCTTTCTTGACCGAAAAGCTTACATTGTCAAGCGTAAATTTCGGGTATTTTTTGCACAGCCCGATTATTTCAAGCACATTTTCATTCTTCAATCCGTTTTTCCTCTCTTTCGGAATATATTTTTTTCAGCCCGAGATAGACATCCGAGACCATTCTTTCGATCAGCGACTGCTGCCAGTCGTTTGATCCCGCGGCACTCATTACCGCAAGACCGTGTACAAATACCCAGTTTTCGCAGTGGATAAGCATCGCACTGTCATGATCCGCTCCCGTGTCACCCGAGACAATATCCGCAAGCCTGTCTGCAAGCGGAGCGATCTTTCCGTCGCCGTCCGAGTTCCCCGGTGTCATGAAAAGCAGTCTGAACAGCTCCCGTTCCTCGGACGCAAATCTGATGTAGGCAAGACCGCTCGCCTTGTACTTCGGCATTCCGACCGCATTTTCCATTGCTCTCTGCACATAGTCGGAGAAAAAGCTTCCCGCGGCTTCCACTACAGCCGATTTAAGACTGTCCATGTCCGGAAATCGGCTGAACACCGGCTGGGTCGATGAACCGAGCCTCGCCGCAAGATTTCTTGCGTTGAGCGAGTCGATCCCGTCCTGCCTGACAAGCTCAAGTCCTGCCGATACTATCGCTTCCTTTGTGTACTTTGTTTTCGGCGGCATATGCTTCTCCTTTAAATAACATATGTTATATAACAATTGATATTATACACTTCCGGATGAAAAAGTCAATAGGAAAATCGGAAAAAAACAAAAAAAGCTCAAAAAGCGAAAAGAACAGTTGATTTTTGGTGAATAATATGTTAAAATACAATGTCACGGATATAACCTGACATATCATCCGGAAGGACGGTCAAAATCAAATGCTTGAAATAAAAAACCTATCATACTCGGCGGGGGGAACTCCGATACTTAAAGGGATAAATCTTACGGTAAACGAACGGTTCGTTGCGATAACGGGACCGAACGGCTCTGGCAAATCGACGCTTGCAAAGCTGATTGCGGGCATACTGACTCCCGACGAGGGCGAAATTCTGTTTGACGGGCAGGACATAACAAAAATGTCGATAACGGATCGCGCCCGTGCGGGAATAACCTTTGCCTTTCAGCAGCCGGTTCGCTTCAAGGGGATAACGGTAACCGACCTGCTTTCGCTTGCAAGCTGCAAAAAGCTGTCGGCTGCCGCCGCCTGCGCATATCTTTCCGAGGTCGGAATGTGCGCAAAGGATTACGTGAACAGGGAAGTAAATGCTTCTCTTTCGGGCGGCGAGCTGAAGCGCATAGAGATAGCCATGGCGCTTGCGCGTTCGACAAGGCTTACGGTTTTTGACGAGCCGGAGGCGGGAATCGACCTCTGGTCATTCAACAGCCTTATAAAGGTATTTGAATCGATGTACGAGAAAAATCACGGCTCGATAATAATTATATCACACCAGGAACGCATACTCAACATTGCCGACAAGATCGTACTGCTTAAGGACGGAACCATCGCGGATATCGGCACGAAGGACGAAATAATGCCGCTTATAACCGGTACGGGGATATCGGCGGCGCCCTGCCGCGTCGTCGGAACCTGCTGATTATCTGTCATCGAAGAAAGGAAAAGTCAGAATGGAACTTGATAAAATACAGCTTGAACTGCTTAAGCAGGTCGCGGACCTTGAGGGAGTACCGAAGGGCGCATACAATCTGCGAATTGACGGAAAGGCTTTCGGAAGGCGCGACAGCGAGCATATACACATCGTCCCGAAAACAGACGGCAAGTCGGGAATTGACATTTACATCGACGAAAACACCGTAAACGAATCGGTACACATTCCGGTTATTCTCGATCAGACCGGATTTTCGGATCTTGTTTACAACGACTTTCATGTAGGCAGAAATGCCGATGTTGTGATAGTCGCGGGCTGCGGTATAGACAATTGCGGAAACGGAAAGTCCGAGCACAGCGGCATCCATGCCTTTTATCTTGAAGATGGGGCGCGGGTCAAGTATATCGAAAAGCATTACGGTCAGGGCGACGGCAACGGAGAAAATGTCATGAACCCGACAACGATAGTTCGCCTCGGAAAAGGCGCGTACATGCAGATGGAAACCGCCCAGATCGGCGGAATAGACTCAACCGAACGGGTAACGACGGCAAGCGTCGGTGAATCGGCATCGCTCGTCATACATGAAAAGATAATGACTCACGGCAGACAGCACGCGGTTACGAATTTTGAAGTTGATCTTCACGGCGACGGCTCGACCGCTCACGTTGTGTCAAGATCGGTGGCTAAGGAGAACTCTTCACAGCAGTTCAATTCACAGGTCGTCGGCAATGCGCGCTGTAACGGCAGAACCGAATGTGACGCGATCATCATGGACAAGGCGACGGTCAGCGCGATACCGAGGATAGTTGCAGCAAATCCCGAAGCCGCTCTCATGCATGAGGCGGCGATCGGCAGGATCGCCGGCGAGCAGCTTGTCAAGCTCATGACTCTCGGTCTTACCGAGAAGGAAGCCGAAAATGAGATCATAAACGGATTTCTCAAATAAAACGAAAAGTGCCTCACGAAGCCGTGAGGCACTTTTTTCGTGGTCATATTATGCTTTTCATTTCCTCGCGCAGATGCTCTATGATCTTTTTTTCAAGCCTCGATATGTAGCTTTGCGATATTCCGAGCGCGGTCGCAACCTCTTTCTGCGTAAGCTCCCTGTCACCCGACAGACCGAATCGCATTTCTATGATCTGCTTTTCGCGCGGACTCAGTCTTGAAAGAGCGTCGTAGACCGCGCGTTTTTCTTCCTCACATTCGACCCTGCGGTATACGCAGTCCTCGTCTCCCGCAAGGATGTCCGAAAGCAGAAGTTCGTTGCCGTCCCAATCGACATTCAGCGGCTCGTCGATTGATATTTCGCGTTTGCCCTGTCCCTTGCGCAGGTACATCAGTATCTCGTTCTCGATGCATCGTGATGCATAGGTCGCAAGCTTGATGTTCTTGTCCGGATGAAAGGTGTTGATCGCTTTTATAAGCCCGATCGTTCCGATCGAAATCAGATCCTCGATGCCGACACCCGTGTTTTCGAATTTCTTCGAAAGGAAAACAACAAGCCGCAGATTGCGTTCGACCAGCGTTTTTCGGTTTGACGGGTCGGCGGTGTTTTCAAGCAGTTTTGCCTCCTCATCCGGAGTCAGCGGTTTCGGAAGCGAATCCGGACCGTTTATGTATGCGATGTTCACGCTGCCGCCGCCGAAACCGAGCTTAAGAAAAAGCTTTTGCAGTCTTTCTTTTATTGAATCGGAAAACATATTATCCTCCTGTGTATAATTATAGAAGAGCGGATGGGACGATCGCGCGGTATCCCGAGAAATCCCTGCCGTCTTCGTTTATCGATGCTATAACTGCCGCAACCCTGCCGCCGTTTACGGTAACGCTGTCAGGTATGTAGCCGACTGCAACTCCGCTTCCGGATATGCTTTTGTATGGAATCAGCCTGATACTTTTTCCCAAGCAGTCGGTTTTGCGGGATGAAAGCGAAAAGGAAAAGGCAAGCTCGCCGATCTCCGACGGCATTATTTCGACGGCAAGACTTTTTTCGACGATTATTACCGGCAGTCCGCCGAGCGGGTCGGTGAGCAGGTTGCCGCTGTCAACAAGCGCATCAAATTCGCGGATGCCCGTCGGTGAAGTTACACCGATATGCGCAACCGTCACTTTTGCTGCCTTTGCCGATATTCTGCCCCATATAATCGATAAAAGTGCGCAAAAAGCGGCGCAGAGTACAAAGACCCAGAGCGGGATTTCACTGTATACCGTCTCCACACTGCCGTTTATTACAATCTCACGGCTTTTCAGAAATTTGTTCACAAAATAGTAAAGGGCGGTCATCACCCCGCCGCTTGTGAACGAAACGGCGAAAAAAACGGATGTGCGTTTGATAAAGAGCTTTGGCTTTCCGAAGCCGAAGGCAATGAGGCAGACCGTAAAGGGTGTCAGCAGATCGCAAAGCAGTCGCAGAGGCAGACTGCGGTAGGGCAGCAGTGCCGCGAGCGCGTATGCCGCACCGACAGCAGCGGCAAGAGAAAGTCTTACGGTTCCGACTTTTGTATGCAGAATCGCAGAAACAAGATACAGACAAAGAAAGTCCATGCTGAAATTTATAAGAAAATAAATATCTCCGTAGATCGTTTGCTCCGTAATATCACCCCGCTGATAAAAGCATACCAGTATGTCGGCGAAAAAGAGGTCGAAATATGATGTCCGGAAAAACTTTAGTGAAGGATACAAAAAAGCAGGAGAAATCACTTTTGTGATTTCTCCTGCTTTCATATTTTTGAATTAAGCTTTTTCTTCTCTTCTGCGCTTACGTACCGCAATCAGCAGAAGAATAAGTGTTGCGGCGGATATCAGGCTGAGTCCCGCATAAATGCCGAGTTTTTCGCTGTAACCGGTCTTAGGCGGTTTCGGCGGATCGGGTTTGTACGGCTCTTCGTCGTTCTTTACAACGCAGACCGCAGTCTTTCCGTCTTCAATGATAACAAGGAAGGGAACGGGAGTGATCTTATTGTCGCCGTCAATATAGTTGTCGCCGACAACGAGATACATACCGGCATCAAGACCACTGAAAGCGACCTTCTTTGTGTCGTCGGTTGTGGCGGAAGCGGTGGGGGCGATATTGCCGCTCTTTGTTGCATCCGCAAGCTTTTTTGCAAGCTCAAGCCATTCGGAATTTTTGACCGGGGTCCACGAAACGTCACAGGATGCATATTTTGCGGTCGGCGTGTAGCCGCCCTCGGCTTTCGGAGTCGCTACCTGATAAATACTGAAGGAAACATTGCTGTTCTTCGATTCAACAGTCAGTGCACCCGTGCCGTTTGCGGCATAGGATGACAGAGCAAGCATCAGGCAAAGAATAAGCGCAATGCTTACAAACGGAATGAATTTTGCTGTCTTAACATTTTTCATTGTTTTATGCCTTTCTTTATATATTACAGAGAATTACCTTTGTTTTGCGCGATTTTGCCTCGTGTAACGCACGGACATGAAAATCACTGCCGCGACGGTTGCGAGAAAGACCGCAATCAGGATAATTATTTTTAACGTCGTTTGTTTTTTTGCGTCGGCATGATCGACCTTTGCATTGTCTTTGACATCATCCGATGTCTGTGATACCCTGACTCCGCGCACGAGCAGACGCTGTGTGTTTATTCCGTACGGGGTACAGGTGTAAAGGGTCACATAGTCGTTGCCGTCGCTTATGTAAAGCTCGGACATGTCCGACGGCTCGGTCACGGTTATATTGTTTACCTCGTATTCGAGTACGCGGTCAAGTATGCGCAATATAAAACGGTCGCCGACTTCAAGCCGATCAAGATCGGTAAAAAGTTTGGCTTTTACAAGTCCCGAGTGCGCTGTAATTACGCAGTGGGTACCGCTTCCTCCGGTCGGAAGACTGGAGCCGAGCCAGTAGCCCGCGCCCGATTGCAGCTGTTTTTCCTCGGTTCCGTGATAAATCGGAATGTGTTCGCCAATCTTCGGAATGTCTATGTATCCCATCATGCCGCTGCCGAGAGGATCAAGAAGTCCTTCGACGCGCTCTTTTTCGCCGTCCTCAAGTACAAACTGATCTTTCTTTGTCGTAAGATAACGGTTGTACTCTTCCGCAGCTGCCCATTGCTCCGAGTAGAGATCGCCGTCGCCGGATGTGAATCTGTTGTATCTTTCGATCTCGTCGTTAAGCCTTTTGCGTATTATAAGATTACTTATCGTAGGGTAGAGCAGAATCACCACCCCCGCAAGCAACAGAACCGCAAACAGTATCAGATAGGGTGTTGACTTCTTTTTCATGGTATCTGCCGACATCCTTTCTTTCGGATTTCTGCTGAATACACGTGCGGAACGCCGAAAGCGGATGTAAAAGTATGATTTCGGGGTTTAAACACCGAATTCCGTGTCGGAAAGTCATTCTGTCCGACACAGGATTCAAAGTTCAAACGGTATGTTGCCGCGCTGCGTGCGACGCGGCAACATAAAACCCGTTATTTGTTGTTTATCAGTTTTCCTTGCTCTTCTTGCGTGCTATTACAAGCATTGCGAGAGCCGCACCGATGACAGCAATACCGGATACCGTGAAGATCATGGTTCCGTTTCCGCCGGTGTGAGGAATGGGAGCATTGGCAAATCTTACGTGGATCACGTGAGTTGCACCTTCAAGTGTTACTTCAAGCGTCTTGTCGCTCTTGAGGTATCCGTCGGGAGCTGTAACCTCGGCAAGAACATACTTGCCTGCCGCAAGACCGTCTATTGTGATATATCCGTCTGCGCCGCTGACAATGTTGCCGCGGATCAGGTTGCCTTCAAGGTCTCTGAGTTCAAATACCGCGCCTGCAAGTCCGGTCATGGAATTTACCTGGTCGTACTTGAAGATTTCAACGGCGTAAACGTCAACGGTTACGTCCGACTTTGCGGACTCTTCCTCTTCGTAAGCCACGTAGGCGGTGTTCTTGTAAGCACCTGCGGTGATATCCTCTGCAAGATTTGCGGAGTAGGTAACAACGATCTCGGGAGCGTTTGCGATGTCGTCACGGGTGAAATATTCGCCTGCGTTGAAGATCGCAATAAGGTCAAGCGTGACATGGAAAGTGCATCCGTCTTCGGTGTCGGGAGTTACTGTGTAAAGGTCTGCTGCAAGTACCTTGCCGTTTACTGTAACAACAACGTCGTTGTTGAAGATGAGCTTTTCATCCATGTTGTCATGGAATACAAGGTAGTAATTGTTCGCACTCAGTATCGATATGATCGTAGGATCATCGACAGTGATTGCGGGAAGGAACTTGTAAAGGTAATCCGGAACATTGGATTTGAGAGTGAAGGTAACCTTTTCGCCTGCGGCAGCGGTGTTCTTGTCCGCCGATTTGGTCATGCCGGGCTTTGTTACTTTGCCACTGGGAATATGCTCGGTCCATACCGCATAAATTGTCTTATTTGCGGTTATTGTTATTGTGTCTCCTGCCTTGTACTGAGCTGCTTCGGCATTCGGAGTGTCTGCCCAACCCGCAAAGTCATGACCTTCATAGGTAGGCTCGACAGTGGAGATTGTGAACTGAGTGCCGTCTGCGTTACGCAGTTTCTTTTCGGCTGCCGGAGCACCTTCGCCGCCGTTTGCATCATATGTAAGGGTTACATATTTGCTGTAATCGGCTTTGGGAAAACTGCTGAGGTAGATGGTAAACGAATGAGTTGAGTTGCCGGTGTGTGATGAACCGGGTGCAGTCCATGACCCTGTCGCAGTACTCATGTCTCTGTCGTAAATATATGCCTTGACACGGTCAACAACATTGCCGTCAACCGTCCAGCAGAGCTGCCAGCCGCCGCTGTATGTATCTCCGCCTGCGGAGGAATCCCACTCAAACTTGTATCCCACTTCATGGTCTGTGTCGTTTGAGAGATGTTTATTCCAGTTGTATTTGTTTGTGCTTGAAACCGAGCCGTCGTTTCTTGAGTAATAACCGCCTATAACGGTGGTTGTGAACGTCCAGCTCATGTCTGCAGCGAATGCCGATATCGGCAGAAGTGACAGCAACATCAGTGCTACCAAGACAGCCGACAGGATCTTTGCTAAATTCTTTTTCATCTGTATCTGTCCTCCAAAAATATTTTGCCCCGATGATACAATATTTTACTTTTCGCACACACCCAAGTTCGGGACATGGTGCATGACGAGAAAGAGTCCGGCAGAAGCCATAGAACTCATTCGCCTTAATTTTAGCACCCGATTTTCAATTTGTCAACACTTTTTAATAAATTTCGGTACAAAATTTCGGACAAATATCGACAAATTATCGTTTACCTGCACAATTTTAATGTTTTTTGATGATTGTCGTTTTTTGTATTGACATTTTTCCGTTTTTCTGATATAAGCAGGTAAGACCGCTTTGCGGCGGAACATAAACCGAAAGGAAACTGTTATGGAAGTATTGAAAGATTACTCATGGGTGCGCGGCGTAAACCACTATATGTCGTCGGGAGATCAGCTTAAAAGAGAGCTTGGCTACGGAAAGCGCGTGAATCTCAACTCGGTCCGCTTCTGGCTGGATTACAGGTCATATGCAAGAGACAAACAGGGCTATATTGACCGCCTTGTGCGCTTCACGAGGGAGTGCTTTGAGTGCGGATACCGCGTGATGCCGATCATCTGGAACGGAAACATGCTCGATCCGCACATGATCGACGAGGACAACTATCCCGCGGGCGACGAATATACGGCGGCAGTCGTCAATGCACTCAAAGACGAACCGGGACTTCTTATGTGGGACATTATGAACGAGCCTTCCTGCAACGGGTGGCTGCTTGACGAAAAGAACCCGGAGGTCAGACAGGCGAAGTTCGAAAAAATGTGGGGATTTGTGCGCAGGTACTGCGGCTTTGTAAAAGAAATCGACAAAGTCAACGCAATCACGGTCGGACACACCCTTGCCTGCGACATCGAACCGACCGCCGATGTCGTCGATGTGCTTTCTTTCCATGATTATAACGGCACATCCCGTTCGATAGACGCAAATTACTCGCTCGCGGCGGAGCTTTCGGAAAAATACAAAAAGCCGGTACTCCAGACCGAAACCGGCTGTCTCGCAAGAGCGAATCCCTACGACATGGCACTTGCCGCCTGCGCAAAATACAAAATGGGTTGGTTCGTTTTTGAACTTATGATACATGACAGATGCGACAGCGAACACGGCGTTTTCTATCCGGACGGAACTGTACGCGATCCCGCGACGATCGCGGCAATGATGGGCTGTTTCAGAAACAGGGGAGAGTCGATAATTCTTCCCGTGCCGAACAGAGAGGGTGCTGCCGACCGCGCGCTCGCAATGATAAAGAATGCGCTGACCGAATATACATGCGACGGCTTCGATTACCGTCCCAGCGACAAAGAAAAACTGCTTGAGGCTTGCGAATACGCCGCATATCTGCTTGAAGGCTGTGATATGATACCTATGGCGTACCCTCCGACCGCGAGGATAAACAAGTTCAGAAGGGAGAGCGACACCCCGCTTCTCGAAGTAAGACAGTTTGCCTATGAGCTTGCAAAAACGCTTAAAGAGCTTTGTCAGATACTCTGAAAAGATAATTTTACGGCAAAAAAGCAGGGCAGTGCGACA